>DAOTUR010000856.1:0-7480 GCA_034436915.1 Anaerolineae bacterium | reverse complement strand
ATTCGTGTAGGGACAGGGCCTGCCCTGTCCATTTTCACGCGATGAACGGACAGGGCAGGCCCTGTCCCTACGCCAAAATACATTTTGTTTGTAACGAATGGCATTATCAAACGGCTTCTGAGTCGTGAGGTATTCGTGCCGCCTGTCACAAACTGCTTGTAAACGTGCGGCGCATGTTTTATGATCACGATCAATCAATTATGCACCTTCGGGGCAGGGTGAAAGTCCCTACCGTCGGTAAAAGGCAGTCATGCCTCAAGCCCGCGACCCGTTTTGCGTCTGGCAGCGGTCAGGCGTAAGTCACAGCGCAGCATTGGCGCTGTGCCGGTGGATCTGGTGTGAAACCAGAGCCGACAGTCAGAGTCTGGATGGAAGAAGGTGAATCAGCAGCGGCCCGCATCGGGTTGGCTGCCTGATTAGCGTTGACATGTCACTCTCACTCTTCAACCCTCTGTGTTGATGGAGATGTGTTTGGCGTTCCGCGGCCTGCCCCGTGTGCGATCACAATCACTCGTGGATGGTTGCTATGCGGATGCCTAACGCGCTTCACCCCTCAAGTTCATTCCCGACTAAACCCAAACGGACATTCCCCCTGTCACGGATACGACTGTATTGGCGCTTTGCTGTGCCGTTGCTCACGCCGCTGGCGATTCTGCTGGCCTGGGAATGGCTGACCTCGCGGGCCGTCTATCCGGCCTTCATCATTCCGCCGCCTGCCGATGTCGCCAGAGCCTTCATACAGGCTGTGAGCGATGGCACGCTGCCATCGGCGCTGTGGGTGACGCTGAATCAGGTCATGATTGGGCTGACGCTTGGCGGGCTGTTGGGGCTGTGTCTGGGCTATATCCTGGGCCGCCTGCCCGTCGTCGAGAGCCTCGCCGCTCCGCTCATCGTCGCCTTCCAATCGACGCCTGTGGTGGCCTATGCGCCGCTGCTGCTGATCTGGTTTGGCAGCGGGCCTACAAGCAAGATTTTTACCTGTGCGGTCATCGTCTTCTTCCCGCTGCTGATGAATACCCTGGTGGGCATCCGTCAGATTCCCGCTTCGCTCAAGGATGTCTTCCGCGTGCTGCGGGCGACGTGGTGGCAGACGTTGACGCGACTGGAACTTCCCTCGGCCCTGCCCGTCATCCTCACGGGCCTCAAGACGAGCGCCACGCTGTCCGTGATTGGAGCGGTGGTGGGCGAATTCGTCAGCGCGGGCGATGGCCTGGGCACGCTGGTTACATCGGCCCGCTACCAGTACAACACGCCCCTCGTGTATGTGGGCATCTTCTCGATGACAGCGCTGGCGCTCTCGCTGTATCTGAGCGTCTCGCTGCTTGAGAGAGGACTTTTGCGCTGGCAGCGAGCCGCCCATTAACTGTGTTTATAAACCTATCCTCATTGGAGAAATACGATGACGTCACGTCTTCGTTGGATTGCGGGTCTTATTTTACTGCTCAGCCTCACGCTGGCCGTGAATGCCCAGACGCCCAAAGAGCGCTTCTTGCTCACGTTCGTGCCGAATATTCAGTTTGCGCCGATGTATGTGGCGATTGAACAGGGTTACTTTAGCGATGCAGGTTATGATGTCGCGCTGGAATATCTCAATGAGCCAGATGTGATCGATCTGGTGGGGGCGGGACAGGTGCATTTTGGCGTGGCGAGCGGTGAGCAGGTGATTATCGCCAATGCCAACGGACGCCCAGTCAATGTCGTCTACAACTGGTATCAGCAGTATCCCATCGGCCTGGTGGCGTCTGTCGAAAGCGGCATTACGTCGATGAACGACCTCAAGGGCAAGAAGATCGGTGTTCCGGGGCGCTTTGGCGCGAGTTATACCGGGCTGATCGCGCTCCTCGACAGCGCCAGGCTGACGGAGAGCGATGTGCAGATTGTTGAGATTGGCTTTAACGCCCCCGAAGCCTTCTGCACCGGACAGGTCGATGCGGCAGCCGTCTACAGCAACAATGAGCCGCTGCAAATCAGCACCCGCGCCAAAGCGGGCGACTGCGGCGATGTCAGCGATGTGACGGTGATTCCGGTGGCGGAGGCCGGCGCCTTCGTCTCGAATGGGCTGATCGCAAATGCCGATTTCATCCAGACCTCGCCCGATAAGGTGCAGGCATTTGTGGCGGCATTCGATCATGGCTTGAAAGATACGATCAACAATCCAGCGCGGGCCTACCTCTTAAGCGCGTCTTCGATCAAGGACTTGCCGCTTGCGCCTGATTTTAAGGCTCGTCTGACCAAACTGGCCGATGAGCAGAATGTCCTGCTGGCCTCAACACCCCCCCCGACTCGTGACGATATCACCGCCAGCCGCGCCGCGCTGCGCGAGACGCTGCACAAGGATTTTGATGCGACCACGCTGCTCCAATTCAATGTGCTGCTGAACACGATTGAAATGTGGGATGCCGATGTGCCGGGAACGTCCAATCTCGATGCATGGGAGAACATGGCGAATACGCTCACGGCGATGGGCCTGCTCAAGACAAAGGTCAATTTAGATCGGATTTACACCAATGAATTTGTCCCTCAGCCGCCCGCCTCTCACAGTTGATCGGCTGACAGTCCAATTTACCACCCCGACAGACGAGCGGCTCACAGCGCTTGGGCCGCTGTCCTTCCAGGTGAAGCAGGGCGAGTTTGTGTGCGTGCTGGGGCCAAGCGGCTGCGGCAAGAGCACCCTCGTGCGCGTTCTGGCGGGCCTTTTGCGCCCGTCATTAGGCAGCGCCCTGCTGTATGGACAGCCTATTCTCGACCCCTCAGCGCAGGTGGGCATGATGTTCCAGGATGCAAGTTTGCTGCCCTGGCGCACTGTGCTGGACAATATCGCCCTGCCGCTTGAGCTGCAAGGCGTGAACCACAGCGAACGCGAGGCGCAGGCGGCGCGTTTGCTGCCCATGCTCAAGCTGGAGGGCTATGCGCGTTTTTATCCGTCGCAGCTCTCCGGCGGGATGCGCCAGCGCGTGGCCCTGGGCCGCCTGCTCATTCAACAGCCGCAGGTGCTGCTGCTGGATGAGCCGTTTGGGGCGCTGGATGCCCTCACCCGTGAGACGCTGCGGGCCGATTTGCTGCGCGTATGGGCGGAGTATCGCCAGACGGTGGTGATGGTAACACATGATATTCATGAGGCGGTGCTGCTGGCGGATCGTGTGATCGTCCTGACGCGGCGGCCAGGACGCATCAGCGAGGAGATTGAGATCACATTTTCGCGTCCGCGCCTGCCCGATCTGGTCTATAGCACGGCCTTCGGCACAGTGGCGCAGCGCATTCGGGCCGCGATTGATACGGCCTCTGAGACTCTTCCGTCATGACGGTAGGGTAAAAACAGGTCAATCGGTGGATTAGGTTCTATGATTTTCGGTTACGATAAGATCAGTACCGAAATGTATAGATGGAGAATTGCGTATGTCTCGCTTTCGTTGGCTTATCGTCGGCCTTGTGATGGGGCTGTGTGCGCTGGGTATTTTCGCCCAGGACATTACCCCCATTGGCACGCCTGCCGACCCCAATTTTGCTATCACCTTCCCGCCGCCCGTCTACGTGCTCAATGGCACGGTTGAGGTGCGCGGATCGGCCAGCCTGCCGAGTATGGGCAGCTACTTCATCGAATTCCGTCCGCTGGTGGTGAACGCCAGCACGCTCCCCGCCCCCACGCCTGATCCTGAATTAGAAGCACCCTGGTTCCCAGCCACGCTGCCCCAAACGGCGGCTGTTCAAGCGGGCGTCCTGGGCCGCTGGAATACGGCTACAGCGCCGGATGGCCTGTATGAGATGCGTCTGACCGTCAATATGACAGATGGACAGCAGCAGTATTTCCGCGTCAGCCCTCTGCGTATTGATAACAAGACCTTTGCGCCCGTCCAACCACCGATACAGCCGACTGTCATGCAGCGCCCGACCCTGGCCCCCACGCCGACTTCGCCCTCCGGCGGATCGACAACGGGTGCGCCCACCGTCACGGCCACGATGAACGCCAATGTGCGCGAGGGCGACAGCACGGCTTATAACCGTGTCGGCACGCTGCTCACGGGTCAAACAGCCGATATCATCGGCATCAGCCCGAACGTAGGACGCTGGTATTACGTCCGCCTCAGCAACGGCCAGCAGGGCTATATCGCGCCCAGCGTCGTCACGGTGCAGGGCAGCACCAGCGGCATTCGATTCATCAATCCGCCGCCGCCCCCGGCCTTGCCCACCGCCATTCCAACAGCGCTGCCCACCGCGATTCTGCCAACAGCCATCGTCCCAACCGCTGTCCCTGCTGGGGCCAATCTCGCCATCCAGACGGTTGCTGTTGACCCGCTTCAGCCTGTGTGCAAGGGTTCGACCCAGGTGACAGTTAAGGTTATCAATAACGGCACAGGCCCCAGCGCTGCCTTCAACATTGGCGTGGTGGATCGCCGCAGTGCCGATGGCACAACCCAGGCCTCGACGCAGGGCGGCGTCCCCGCGCTGAATCCGGGAGCAAACTTTACGTCGGAGATGTATCTGACGATCAGCACCTACTACAGCGAAGCCCACACGATATCGATCACGCTCGATTCTGGCGCAGTTGTCGCTGAGACGAACGAGGGCGATAACGTCACGACCTACGGCTACAATCTGGCCCAGGGAACGTGCTAATTTAATTCGTTCCGCCCCCAATCCTTCTCTCACTTCACGGGCAAGGGGTTGGAAGATGGCAGTGGAGGCACGAGAAATCATGCCTTTACTGCGTTCAAAAGAGCAACTCAGCCTTGACGACACCCCTGTTTCCGACTATACTGCCCCCACTTGCCGCGATAGCTCAGCTGGTAGAGCATGCGACTGAAAATCGCAGGGTCATCGGTTCGATCCCGATTTGCGGCACACAAAAACTCACCTCAGACGTGGGTTTTTTGCGTTCTGACCCTGATGGATGCTATGACCATCCCCGCGCAGTTCCTCCATTTTCAACGGCTTGGCTTACGGCGCAATCCTTTCGGGTCGCTGACGCAGGCCGATGAAGACGCGCTCCTGCTGCCAATTCCTGAGATCGAAACATGGCTACAATCGTCCGATAGCCTGCAATTGATGGGCGAGAAGGGGCGCGGCAAAACCAGTCTGCTGCGGGCGACTCTGCATCGCATCACACAGCAAGGCCAGCGCTTTGCCTATGAGAGCCTGCCCGAAGGCCAGCGCCATCTCAGCACACCACTCAACGGTCTGGATGGAGTAGCGCTGGATGAGGCGCAGCGCCTGACAGCGTGGCAAAAACACCGCCTGTTCTGGCAGATGCGCGGACGGCGGCTGCTCATCACCACACATGACGATCTGAGCGTATGGTTTCGCCTGTACGGGCTGCCCTATCGCACTGTGCATGTGGCGCAGTTCATCACGTCTGCGCGTATGGCTGAGATGCTGACGCGGCGTATTCAGTTCTTCGCACATGAGGCGGGCGGGCCGCATGTGTTTCTCAGCGATGAGGCAGGAGCATGGCTGTGGGCGCGTTATGGTGATGATGTACGCGGAACAGAGCAGGCCCTGTATGAGGTATTTCAAACGATGCAGACGCCAGGGCCAATCACGGCTGACCTGCTGGCGTCGTGTCTGACGCAGAGGTTAAACGGGTAAATCCATTGGCAGGACGAGAAAACGGGCTTCACGATTCATATCAGCGGACATTGGAATATCAATTTTGACGTGAATCACCCAGACAATATTGATGAAATGACCGGCATAACTCCAGGGCGCACTGGGCAGAGTCGCGCTAAAGCCTTCGCTGAAGCTTTGCCCTGGCCCGATTTGCTCTACATCATAGTGCCACGACTGCACAATGCCCTCATCGCGCCGTCCTTTGCCCTCGGTGTACCATAAGACGCTGATATCAACCGCCCGACAGCGCATCATGGTCTCAGGAAAGATTTCCACAAGTCCCTCAATCAACTCTCCAGGCGGGAAACGCAGCGAACCCTCCTCCTTGATACGAATGCGAATTGGATTGTCGGCACTGGTCATGACAGAATATTCTCCGGTTCAAGATCAATACGATAAAACTGCGCCATGACGGGCATTCCCTGAATATCGATCAGCACCTGGATGAACCATGTAATGCGATTATCGCTGGCATGGAAGGCGTGCATGAGATAATGGGGCAGTTCAAAGTGGATGCGGCGTTCGAGAGAGCTGTTTTGCGACACAGTGATCGGCCCCAGCTCTTCATGCTCACGGATGATGTGATCGAAGGTTTCCTGGCAGTTGTCCGTGCCACAGGTGTAGCGAATCCATTCGCGCATCACAATTTGCACTTTGATGCGATCATACACGGCATCGCGCAGCACCTCCTGCTTGAGCAGCATCTCAATCGTCCCGCCGCGATGCAGGTACTCATCCGACGCGAGAAGCTGGGCGGGCTTGGCCCAGGCGAGGTTGCGATGAAACGATGTCCACCCCACCATTACCGCCAGCGGCAGGAAGACAGCAGGCAGCAGGCAGAAGAGCCACCAGTGCTGCGAGATGACCATTGCAACAAATAAGAAAAACAGTGCCGCCGACAGCACGATCACTCTCAGACGGCGGTTATACAAAAACGACGGAAGCGGCAGTCCCCCCTCAGATTGGGCGACGGGACGACCACTGGTCAGGCCAAAATTGCCGAATGCTTGCAGCTCAATCATAAGTATGAACCTCCGGTGTGACCTGAATGGCATACAATTCGGTCAGCGTCAAGAATTCGCGGCACACGACAGTCACCCGTATGATCCACGTCAGGCTGTTGTCGGCAAACGCAAAGCTGTGCATGGCTTGGGGTGGCACAGTCAGCGTCAGATCAAGCTCATAGCTCTCATTGGCCGATATTTGGCGTTGTTTTCGCTCTAATTTCCTTTGAATCGGATGATCGTATGTCTCGTGACAGGTATCTGTGCCACATTTATAACGCACCCACTCGCGGGCAAGCAACTCGATTTTGCCATTTTCTATCACAAGATTACGTCGCACAGGTTGTCGAAATCTTACGATGATAGAATCACCCCGCCGGGCGTGCTCCGTCGAAACGAGCATGGTGGGCTGGCCGACATATTGATTAAGATAATTTTGCCACAGGGCATTGATGACATAAACCGCCAGAATTGCGATAACAACGCCAAAACACAGTCCGATGGGAGTCTGTGTGATGAGGGTCACGCCCAGCGCCATCACAAAGAGAATCGCAAAAAAGCAGCCGGCATACGTCATGACCGTGCGGTTTTCGTACCAGGGGTACGCCTGTCGGCCTGTTCTTGTTTCGCCAGCAAGACGGGTTTTATCGTTTTTTTCGATGTGCGAGGCGGTTGTGCCGCGATAAGGCTTGAGTTCAATCATGGGGGCTGGCCCTCTAAAATGTCGGACATCCTAAGAAGCCGTTTGATAAGGCGGAACGTAATGGATTTACCGTATTAAACGCATGTTTTGGAGAGCGTTTTCCGTAGGGGCACGATGCATCGTGCCCCTACAAAAGACCAAACAGGGCGTTACGATCAAGACGATGGCT
>DAOTUR010000855.1:0-5136 GCA_034436915.1 Anaerolineae bacterium | reverse complement strand
AGTTTCAATGCCTCAATCGGCAGATGGGTGCTTCAAGCGAACGGCAGATGTACGTACTGAGGGTGCAGAATTCGGTTTCAATGCCTCAATCGGCAGATGGGTGCTTCAAGCCGGGGCGCTTCTTCTTTGTGAGATATTTCTGGACAGTTTCAATGCCTCAATCGGCAGATGGGTGCTTCAAGCCAATCGCGCAAATGCCCGTACACTCCCATTCGAGCGGTTTCAATGCCTCAATCGGCAGATGGGTGCTTCAAGCTCCGCATAACAACAGTCAAGCAATGTTTCAATGCCTCAATCGGCAGATGGGTGCTTCAAGCCCGCGCAAGGGGCCACAATGCCTCCGTCTTAATGACCTGTACTTGATTTAAGTATACTCGTTTCGTAGAAATATGCAACAATTGATCTTCTTTAATACAATCTCAATGGAGAGCCTATTTGCCTGCCAAAAATTTGCGAGAGGCTCTCGCTCACAGATGTCAGTGCTTCGCCTCTCGCAGTCACCTCTAAAAGATAAACGTGATCTTCTCTTCGGGCAGTGGGCTGCCTATGGTTTCAACAGCCTTCTGGCAGGCGGCACACAAAGGATAGATGCGCACGCTGTCTTCATCCGGTTCGATCAAATCATCCAGCCTGGCACGCAAACGAACAAGATCACGCTCATTAAGGTAGCACTCGAACAGGCTGTACTGCGTCCAATCACCAAACCCACACAGCATTTTATGCAGTTTGGTGCGGCGCTTATCGTTGGGGATGTCATAGGCGATAATATACAGCATGCTCATCGGACATAAAACTCCCGCACGCGCTTTAATTCACCCAGCAGCCAGCGTGAGATCAGACGCATTTGGATTTCAAGCGCCCGTCGATAGGTGGTCTTCTTTTGTAATACGGGATGCATCATCTCTTCGTTCAGACGTTCCTCAAACTTTTGCAGGAAAAGTCGCCGCGCCGCATCCGTCATTCGCCAGGTACCTAGCGTCTCCTCAAAATCCTCTGGCCGCAGCATACGATTGTTCAGAAGCGAGAGCACCACCGAGTCAACAATCGGCGCACGAAACATTTCAATCACATCCAGCGCCAGCGCAGGCTTGCCATACTGTGTGCTGTGCAGGTAGCCGATATACGGATCAAAGCCCACAATGTGCGCTGCTGCCACAGCCTGCGAGGTCAGCAGAGTATAACCATATGAGAGAAGCGCATTGATGGGGTCAGTGGGTGGGCGCTTGTGCCGCCCCGTAAAGACACCCCGCCACTGGCCTGTGAATAAGCGTCCATATCCCTGGAAATACGCGGCAGCAGCACTGCCTTCCAGCCCCATCAGCGATCCCAGGATTGTGCCTTCCTGTGGTCGCTGCGGATTCAGGGGATGAATATCGTCGCGCGGCAGCAGATCCACCTGCTCAATCATCCGCCCGATCATATCGGCGCAGCCGGCCAGCGTTTCATCCTCGCGGGTGCGGCTGCCACGCAGCAGCAGCGTGCGCTGGTTGTGGAGCTTTGCCCGAACACAGGCCAGCGCCACATGCAGCCGCGCTGTCGGGTCATCATGGGCGCGGCATTGGATCAGCCGCAGCTGGGCATGTTTGTGGTCATCACCTGTAATGCGCGAGACAAATTTGCCATAGGCCGTCAGATAGCATATGTCAGATCGCTGCTCCACCAGCGCTTTGATCGCAGGGGTCGTGAGAGTCGTATTGCCTAATACAACGACCTGACTGACCTTACTCAGGGGCATCCGCTTCTTTTGTGCTTCGCGGCCCGTCACAGGGTCAGATGGAATTTTGAGGATCAGAGTTTCCGCATCCAGCCGCAGAGTCGCATTCTGCTCGGTAATATAGAGGACGGTCATATTCCTACCTCCTCGCGCAGCAGAGTGCGGGTTAACTCCGGCAGGCAGATCGGTTCGAGACTGCAATCGGAGCATTTGGCAGCATGATCAATCGGCCTGGGAAATGCCCCGGCTTCCAGCAGAGCAAAGGCCTGCTCGATGGTGGCAATGGTTCTGGCACGCAGCCCCTCATCAAATGCCACCTGCTGCCGCCGCCGACTGCCCCAGTAGAAGATTTCGCCAGTGGGAATAGGGATACCGAGGCGATCTTCCAGGCACAGCGCCTGGGCGCAGAGCTGGATATGATCGTTGAGCCATTTGCCCATACGCCCACGCTTGTGTTCCAGCGGCACAAGCATCCCCTCTTTCTCCTCGACAAAATCAGCGATGCCGGCAATGCGAAGGTCATCGCTCCATACATGCACGCTGCGTAAAGCGCGGCCCCGTTCATCGTACTGCGTTCCAGGCGTATGGGCTTTCTGGTGACGAATTTGCCCTTCCAGCACAGGCGCGTTGATGTCCATCTCATTTTGAGAGTACATCAGCCAGAAGCGGCGCGGGCAGTAGGCCAACTGGTTGAGATAGCTGAGAGGCAGATAGTCGATGGTATCCATTTTTATCTCCGCTGTGTATGACGATACCACCAGCCTACAGCAGAGATGCCCCTATATCGCGGGGGGTGAGGGATAAACATGCGTTTTTGCGGGGCAAATTTGGGGGAATAATATCACTCTTTCAGCCGTTGCACCTGCCCCATGCCGCGCGTCGTCTGATAGCCGACTCCCGTCCAGAAGCTTAAATCGGCCAGCAGATGCAGCAGCGGCAGCCATGTCGCATCAGGGCCATGCGTGCGAAAACGCACGCGCCCCATAAATGCAGGGATGCGACGCCCCTCTACCCGGCTTTGCTCATTCTCTAAACGCAATGGCTCGGATTCAACACAGCGGTTCACCCACTCGTCGAACAGATCGCCCGGCTCAACGCCGCCGATCTGCGCCCAGCGCTTGCGCAACACGCTGAAAATCGTCCGAGGATCAGGCGTTGAACGAAAACGATATTGGCGTGTTTCTGGGTCCTGCCCCAGGCTGAAGGCCGTCGGGGAGAGAAAATCCAGCGTCAGATCTCTCGTCAACTCCTCGGCAGGGATATTCCACCGCTCTGTCAAATCCGCCACGCTGGTATGCCCGCTCTGGGGGTGCACCCCCGATGCAAAAGCGTCAGAAATGGCAAATTCCACAGCCCCGATTCGCACATGCGGCAGATGGCGATCCAGCAGATAACGCCGCAGCAGCGCCTCAAATGCAGGCTCGATCAGAAGCGTGAAGCGCCAGTCGGCCTGGTCGCCTTCACCAAAGTGCTGCGCCATATCGCCCCCATGCCGCCGCACGCGCCCCCCTTTCAGCAGGCTGATCGTGTAAGGCTTGGAGGTATTGGCATCGTGTAGGCGCTGCGCCAGCGGCGAGTCGGCGTGCTGGATGATTTTCATCAGGGCGGCGCGGGCCTGATCGCCATGATTATCTGGGATAGCCCCTGGCCGTATTGCTGCCAGTCGCAAAACAATCGCGTACAAACGCTGTTCCGACATCATCACCCTTTCCTTGATATAGGCTGACAGGGAGAGAGGATTATGCGCCCTCTCTCCCTACTTTAAATCTTTTGCTATCGCTTCACAGGGTCGATGCGATACTGCATACCAGTCGGCAGCACGAAGCCCCCTTTCTGAGGATGCTCGCCTACCCACCATGATGATGTGCCAATAGTAGCATTTTCCACTAGGCTCGTGGGCCGCATCGACACGAGATCGAACACCCGCAAAACCGCTGTTGGAGGCAGATCGTTAGGATTCAAGGGATAGAGCCGCACCGTCTCTTCACGCGCCTCGTTGGACTGCCGCAAGCGGATAGGCTCTCCCACTTCAAGACGCGCCTTGCTCATCCACAGCCCCATGCGAATCCAGCGCGGAAACGTCAGCATCTGCTCACTCAGCACCCCGAATGAAAAGACGCTGTTCACAGCCACCTCCTTGGCCCGTCCATAGGTGGGGATGTTGGCATTGCTGCGCTCCATAAACATGCTTGTGCGCTCCCCTCCCAGCTTAAACGTGTTCAGAGCATAATTCAGTGTCTCAGCGGCGGCAGGCGTGATATACACCCCTGCCACGTTCAATGCCTCAAGTTCCTCGGCGTAATTGGGAACATCCACCGCGTGAAAATAGGTCGTCTGTGCAAAGCCGAGCGCATAGGCCAGCGCGATATTATGAAGCAAGCGCCCTGTTTCATAGAGACGCCCAAGCGTGCGCGTCTCATAAAACAGATTGTCGTGAAATGTCAGCCGACATGGATAGAGATGCATAGGAGTGCCTACTTTTTCTTCTTATCCGGCTTGGCAATATAAGCTTCATAGTAGCGCTGGCTCTCGGCACTGGCCTGCTGGAGCGTGGCCTTGAACGTCGCATCATCCATGCTGCGCACCTGATCAAGGAAAGCGCTCAAATCAGCGCCCATCAACACCTGGGTATCGCGCACGCTGTCCTGCGCCAGCAATACGGGAATCGCCTGTTCCGCCGCATACAGGGCCTCCTGAACATTGATGATCTCATTGCCTGCCGTTTGAAGGCCGAGGGCATCATAGAGACGCTGCGTGAAAAGCAGATTACTGAAAATCTCACCATCACTCAGCACAACAGCGGCGATGACGTTCTGCATCGTGCCGCCGCGCGTGGTGGTCGCTCCATAGCGCGAGGTGCGCAGAATGTTTTGCAGCACGTAGAAGAACAGCGAAGGCGTGAGATCACGCGCTGTGATGACCGACGGAAAAATCGTCTGAGGTTTGACGTGATCCTGCTGGTTGATGCGCGAGGTGACAACGCCGTGATCCGACATCGTGCCATCTTCATAGGGCGCATTGAGGGTAAAGACCTCATGGCTGTCGGCGTAGGCCGTGAGCGAGAAGGCCGTATCTGCGAAAATCTTACTCTTTTCGCTGCCCCCGTCGCCAATCGCAAAGCCATACGTCACACAATCTGGGCAGTGCTTGCACGCAGATTCGTTGTAAACGCAGTCATCCCCCATCAGTCCCAGGTTGCGCAGCAGTTCGCGTCCGGTCAGGCGCTCCGGGGTGGTTTGCTTGCGCTTGAACAGGGAAATGCGTGTCATGGGGGTTGAATCAGTGTGCCCCGCCGAGACACGCGCTTTGTTGAGTTCGCCGTCCGTCTGGAACAGCGCATAGCCTTCGGTGACGCGAAGCATAACAATATGGGCATATTTCCCCATCGGGCGTGGTGGCAGTTCAGTGTTGAAAAAGCTGGT
>DAOTUR010000854.1:0-7396 GCA_034436915.1 Anaerolineae bacterium | reverse complement strand
ACTGCTTGTCAAACTGCCCGCGCAGATTGACCGCCGCCGCCGTCAGCAGATTGGTGTTCAGGCCCATATCCTCCGTCATCTCACCCAATACGGTGCGATCCAGCGAGGCCACAAGTTCGGTGGCATTGGCGTTGATCTCATCACGCCGATTCTCAAACGCCTCATGAATGCCCATGAGCAGGTCTTTCCAGGCAGGCATTCCATAGCGGCTCTGCGGCGGGAAGTATGTTCCGCCGTAGAAGGGCCGACCTTCCGGCGTGAGGAAGACGTTCAGCGGCCAACCGCCACGCCCCTGCGTCATTGCCATGACCGCCTGCATGTAAATATCATCGACTTCGGGGCGCTCTTCCCGATCCACCTTGATGCTGATGAAATGGCGGTTCATCAGGGCGGCGGTGTCGGGGTCTTCAAAGCTCTCATGGGCCATGACATGACACCAGTGACAGGCGCTGTAGCCGATGCTGAGGATCACAGGCTTATTCTCTGCTTTGGCCCGCTGGAAGGCTTCATCGCCCCAGGGATACCAATCCACCGGATTCTCTTTATGCTGCAAGAGATACGGGCTCGTTTCATCTTTGAGATGGTTCATAAACGGACTCCAATCACACGACTCACAATAAAGACAAGCATAACGCACGACAGGGGATAAAAGAACAATACCGACATAAGTCCTCTGACGGACGCCGCCCGAAAAAGGATTATAATAACGTTAAAATACGTGAGGATCACCCGATGGCCGACACACCCGCAAACCTGTCTTCCTACACCCCGAACGACGACTCGCTGCCTGCGTCGCAAAGCGGTGATCCTAAAGACGAAACGATTATGTCGCGCTCTGCCACGCTGCGGCGAATCGTCGAACGCTTTCAGCATGAAACGCTCTCGGCTACGCTGGATGTGGATCGTTCGCAGAGTTTGGATGAGCCGCTTCTCGATCAGACTCATCTGGCATCGTTTCAAGAGGCCCCGCCGGATGAACTGCGTCAGGTGGTGATTGTCCCCGCCTCGCGCCCGGAGCCAAAAGTGCTCGATTCGCAGTCCATCTCGAACCGCCTGGAGACTGTCGCTGCCGCGCAGGGCGATGATGCCCCCTGGACGCTGCAACAGTTTTTCAACGGCGAGATCGACCTTGATACCGAACTCAACAAGCGTTTTCCCACCATGCCCATGATGTCGATGGTCAAGTTTCGCACGCTCGGCTCACATTCTGGGCGGCGCGTGGCAACGCTCGCTTCGCAGGATGGCTCGGCCAGCCTGACCTTTGATGGTGATCGGACGACGAAGGTGATTCAGATGTCCTTCACGCTCGGCTCTATGCTCACGTTGCGCTTTACGTTGGACGAGTTGAGTGAGCTGGATCGCACGCGCTGGCTGGAACTGATGCGCCGCGACGAAGGCGGGTTGGCGTTTTTGTGGGGACAGTCGCGCTGGGCGAATGATTACATGATCTGCATTTCGCGTAAATATTTCACCAACTTTTATGCCTTCTCGCCGCACAGCTTTGAGGCTGCTGTACGCCTCACGCCGTCGGTGATGCAGCAGCTTCTGGATTGGCTGGAGGAGTTGTGGTCTGCCACGCCACCACCCGACGAGACTCCGCCGCCGCTGCTGACATGGTAGAGGACATTGATAACCAATAGTGCAAGTCGTAAATTTGAGGTGGAATTATGGTAGGGGCATGGCGTGCCGAACGTTAGTCAGCGAAGCTATGCCCAAAACGGGGATTTCAAGCGTGGGTTTGGCGTGCCAAACCCCATGGGTCGCCCCGACGAATCCAATTTCAAATTCAGCATCAATCGCAACGCCAGACATAACCTTCACAAAGCCCACCAAACACAAGACCGATCCAGCGCTGGATCGGTCTTGTGTGTTTCAATCAATTTTTGTGTGAAGCAGCGTCGATTTACTCGCCGCCTTCGTTCAGCGTGACCTCAATCGGCTCGTACTTCTCACCCTTGAGATCAAGGTCAGGATATTCCTTCGCCAGCGCATCCAATGCGGCCTGTGCATATTCGCTGGTGTAGGCATCTTTTGGCTCGGCAGTGATGATTTTACTTTCCGTAGACACCTTAACAGTCTGATCCCACAGTGCTGCATCCATGATGCCCAGGCCAGCAGGTGACGGCCAGATCAGCTTATTGATCTCGTTCAACTGCCACTTCTGATGGCTCTCGCCCAGGGTTGTGCCGTTCTTGAGGACGATCTGAGCGCATTCATCGAAGTTATCACGGCAGTACGCCCAGCCACGGAATGTGGCCTTAAGGAACTTGACGGCAATATCGCTGCTGCCGGGTTTTGCTAACCAGTCTGCGTTCACAAAGACGTGATCTTGCAGCATGGCAGTTCCGACGTCATTAAAGTTGATGATATTCAGATCTGACGCCTCATACAGCTTGCCTGTGGCCGGATTGATTTTCTCAAGAATCTGAGCAAACTCGTTGTATGTCATGGCTTGGGCCGCATCCACACCGCCGTTGAGCAGCAGCGACATATCGAACGGCTGCTGGACGATGGTCACATCATCAGGATTGTTGGGATCAATCCCTTCCGCACGCATCGCAGCAAAAAGCTCTAGTTCATTGCCAAACCCCCAATTACCAATACGTTTACCAGTAAAGTCTTTTACAGACTCAATTCCTGTGTCTTTAAAACTTACTTGTAGTGTACCGGAGCGCTGGAAGACCTGGGCGATATTGACGAGGTTCACGCCCTGCTCATTGGAGGCCAGCACTTTGGGAACCCAGGCGATGCCAAACTCTGCGCCGCCGGATGCGACGACCTGCTGCGGCACAATTTCCACCGCGCCCTCAAGGATGGTCAGATCGAGACCTTCATCGGTATAGTAGCCCAGGTCTTTGGCGGCGAAGTAGCCCGCGAACTGCGATTGAGCGACCCACTGCAATTGCAGCTTCACCGGAATGAGATCGCCGGGGGCCATCGTGCCTTCCATCGTGGCTTCGGCGGTGGCATCCTGCGCTGTGACGAGCGCACCCAGTGAGAGCAGACCGACCATCGCGGCCAGCGTCAGCGCAAAACGAAAGCGTGTTTTCAACATCATTGACTCCTCAGAAAGGTTAAGACGATATTGGCCCAACATAACATTGATTTCGAGCGGCTGCTTTTGGCTCGTTCACCCTCCTCATCAGATCGGACACTGTGACACAGCGGACGCGCTCTCCCATGTGCAAAACTGACCGAATTTTGTGCGGCTGTACACGGTCAGAGTCACCAACACCCTTACGCCGGCTCGCGCAGGGAGGAATGCCAGGGCATGATGCGGCGTTCCGCGAATAACACCAGAAGATAGAAGCTAATGCCGATCAGGGCCGCCATGATGATGGCGGCCCAGGCCCGCGCAAAGTTGAAGCCGGACGCCTCCTGCGTGATGAACACGCCCAGGGTGGCACGCGGCCCGCCGAAGAATTCGCCCACCACCGCCCCGATGACGCTCAGGGAGCTGGTCACACGCAGGGCGCTGAAGACATACGGCAGCGTATTCGGGATCCGCAGCGCGAACAGGATTTTGAAGGGACGGGCGGCGTAGGAATGCATCAGTTCCAACTGCATCGGGTCAACCAGCGTCAGGCCGCGCACGGTGTTGATCATGACCGGGAAGAAGACGATGATCGACACAATCGCAATCTTGGAGGCGGGATTGGTCAGGCCAAACCAGTTGTTCATGATCGGCGCGAAGGCGATGATCGGCACGGAATTGGCGGCAATCGCAAACGGCATCAGCGCCTCGCTGACAACCGTCCAGCGGGCCGTGACGAGCGCGATGACAATCCCCAACAGGCTGCCGACGGTGAAGCCGCCCACCGCTGACCATGCGGTTGCGCCCACCGCCTCAAACAGGATCGACTGTCCATTTACGGCCAAAGCGATCTCGCCCATCAATTCTCTGAGAATCGCGCTTGGCCGAGGCAGCAAAAACTGCTGGATATTGAGCACACGGACGAGAATCTCCCATGCCCCAATCACACACACGGCGATCAAGAGCGTGGGCGCGTAGTACTGCACGCGATCCATCCAGGTTGTCTTGGCGGGGGCAAAATCAAGCGTCGTTTGTGCCATAGCGATCAGAGAGCCTCGTGTGCTTCGCGCAGCAGTTCGCGGACGGTGGTGATTTTCTCGAAGAACTGCGGCGTCTCGCGCGTTTCAAACACACGCGGATACGGCAGATCGTTCTCGATGATCTGCGTAATGCGGCCAGGGCGCGGCGACATGACGACGATGCGTGATGACAAAAATACCGCCTCGGAGATGCTGTGCGTCACAAACACGAGCGTGATTTTGGTGCGCTCCCAGATGCGGAGCAGCTCCATATTCATGCGCTCACGCGTGAACTCGTCCAGCGCCCCAAACGGCTCATCCATCAGCAGGATCGACGGTTCAAATGCCAGCGCCCGCGCAATCGAGACGCGCTGCTGCATCCCGCCCGACAACTGCCAGGGATAATGATTGGCAAATTTGCCCAGTTCGACCAGATCGAGCATCGCGCGGGCACGGCTGTCGCGGTCTTTGCGCGAATAGCCCATGATTTCCAGCGGCAGTTGGACATTGTGCAGCACGCTGCGCCAGTCATAGAGCGTCGCCGCCTGAAACACCATGCCATAATCACGATCCAGCCGCGCCTGATGCGGCGTCTTACCGTTCACGGTGAGATCGCCCTGGGAGGCTGTCGTCAAATCCGCGATCAGGCGCAGCAGCGTGCTTTTGCCGCACCCCGACGGGCCGATGAGCGAGATGAATTCGCCCGCATGAATATCAAGCGTCACATTTTGCAGCGCCGTGACCGCTTCGCTGGCTGTCGCATTGAACACTTTATAGAGATTTTTGGCCGAGATAACCGCCGTTTGTGCCGCCATGCTATACGCCTCTGACATATCGTTTTAATGCCACACGTTCCACCGCACTCACCGCTAGAAAGAACACCGCGCCCACCAGCGACGCCGTGACGATGGCCGCCCACAGCTTGGGCGTGGAGGTCAGGCTGTAATCCGAGCTAAAATCCAGGATCGCCCGCCCCAACCCATCGCCCATGCCCGATGGCAGTTCGCCAATGATCGCCCCAACCACGCTGGCCGTTGCCGAGACCTTGAGCGCGGCAAAGATATACGGCACAGCCGATGGAAAGCGCAGCTTCCACAGTGTCGTCCACCAACTGGCCGCATACGAGTTCATGAGTTCAACGGCGGTGGGATTGGGCGATTGCAGACCGCGCAGCGTATTGATCGCCACCGGGAAAAATGTGATATAGGTCGCAATCACCGCGACGCTGGCAAAACTCGCGCCCAACCAGATCACGACCATCGGCGCAATCGCCAGAATTGGGATGGTCTGCGAGGCGACGACATACGGCAGCAGCGCCCGCTCCATCAGCCGCGAGTGGGCGAAGCCGATGCCCAACATCAGGCCGAGCAGCGTGCCAAAGCCAAAGCCGAACACGGCTTCACGCAGCGTATACAGCCCGGCCTCGCCCAGAATCCGCAGCAGGATCAAATCGCCATTGCGCCGGGCGGGCTGCAAAAATGCCTCGGCGATGGATTGCAGGTGCGGCAGATTGAGATTGTTGAAAATTTGCAGATTCAGCAGCACTAGCCCACGCGGGCGGGCGAGATATTTTTCAATCGCAAACTCGCCCGCCACCGCGCCAATCGGCAGGCCGATGAGCTGCGAAGGCCGTGCGATGCGCTCGGCGTCGGCTGCGCGAACGGCCAGCGTCAGGCGTCCGGGCATATCGGGCGTGATTGGGAAAATAACTCTTTGCTCCTGCGTCTCCATGCGGCTGAGATAGCGCAGATCGGCATAGGCGGGCGTCTCACCTGTCGATTTTTCAGGCGGAGAGCCGAGCATGAGAGCGCGGAAATCTTTTTCATCCGCCACCACCGCCTGAATCGTCCCGCCATCAAGCGCCTTGAGAGCGTCATCGAGCGAGGGATAGGCGGTATAAGTGAAGGCAGGCTGCGGCGTGACAACCGCATAATTGATCGAGGCCGCGACTGATTTTGCGCCCTCCCAGGCCACCAGCAGCAGCGACACGATCACCAGGAAGCCGCCCACGCGTCCAGGCCGCCCCGGAGCCAGCAGCAGCGCGGCACTCATCACCACAATGCCGAGCAGAATCAGCCCGACGCTGCTATCGCCTGCTATCACCGGGATTAAAAAGACCAGGATGTCCAGCCCGATCAGGCCGCCCAGCAGCAGCCGACGTGCCCAGCGTGCCGACAGCAAAAGACCAATGCTTCCGACATAGACAGCAAGCGCCGCCGCGAGGCAGCCCGCGAACACCAGCGTTTTCATCGCGGTCAGCAGCATGAGCGCTGGCTCCTGATCACTGTTGAGCGTGCTCTGCTTCGCCAGTTGGCCCAGGAGCGAAGGCGGCGTCTCAAGCTTGGATTGCGAGGCCATCCACACGCCCAGTTTTGCTAATGTCGATTCCGCAAACAGCGGCGCATCATCCGCCTGTCCTCGATAGGTCACCCCAACCACGAGCAGAATCACCCCGACGGCCAGTGCCAGCAGCATCGTGAGCAGCAGGCGCATCGGGGTGGGCTTCACATCAATCTGAGTTTCAGGGCGAATCAGCAATTGGTCCATAGATTTTAATGGCAGGGACATCGGGCCAAAACCCAATGGGAAACGCCTACTCCGGAATGCGATAATGACTGACGAGATTATTTTATGATATTTCAAGGATAATAGCTCATTATTGGTCAAAATGACCAGTTTTTGTGGTAGTACCATCGGTTGACCCACTGATCAGGAGTGCGAGCGCCTTTGCTGGAATTACACTTCGGGCAGGCCAGACAGATGTTGGCGGCCTCGTGGCGACCACCCTGTGCCAGAGGAATGATGTGATCAATGGTGAGGGCATCAGGATGATGGTGCTGCTGGCAGTAAGCGCAGACGCCATTCTGAGCGTCACGCATTGCGCGTAGTTCAGCGGCGGAGAAACCCGCACCGCCGTTGCCCTTTTTAAGAGCACGGCGGCGGTGCGTTTTAGCGCGATGAACGTCGGGATGGGCAGCACGATAGGCGGCTTCCTGGGCGCGTATAGCTTCGCCGTTGGCGGCACGATGAGCGGCTTCGTATTCAGGATGAGCGGCACGATAGGCGGCATTGTACTTACGACGATACTCACGTTCAGCTTCAGCATGGGCAGCTTTATAGGCGCGGCTGTACTCACGCTTGGCCTCCGCATGGGCAATATGATAAGCGGCATTGTACTCACGGTAGTACTCAGTATGAGCAGCACGATAGGCGCGGTTGTACTCGCTGATAACATCTGGATTGGCAGCACGGTAGACACGGTTACGCTCACACTCACAGGCTTTACAGTGAGAACCGCGACCATGTTTTTTTTCTTGTCCCTGTCTCTTATACACATCTTTTT
>DAOTUR010000853.1:0-12534 GCA_034436915.1 Anaerolineae bacterium | reverse complement strand
ATACCGATGAGAATGTGTGGGTTGATGCAGATGATATGATTGTCGGAGAAGAGATCCGCAATCTTGATGGTACTTACGGCACTGTCACAGCCATTGAGATTGTCCAAGCGCAGCAGTGGATGTATAACCTCACAGTGGATGAGGCCCATACCTTCTTCGTTGGTGACGGATGGTTGGTGCATAATCTCAATTGTATTAATGCATCGGACCTCTTTGATGAGGCAAGTGAAAACAATGGCATTACAAAGGAAGAAGTTGAAAATTATAATAACTCACAGAATTGTGACGTTTGTGCTGGAGTTGCAGGACTTAGTCCAGAATTGTCTGGTCAACCACGAGCTCTTGTAACAATCACTATGGATGATTTCACACATACGGTTTTGGAGGTAGAAGGGCCTGATGGAAACTCCTATATTATAGATAAAGCAAGATCAGGAGCTGCAGCAAGAGCTAAGGCTTTTGGTCCACAAGCAGTACGTGGTGTTAGTGGAATGCCTTACGATGAATATATGGCGGGCATGCGTACTCTTGCTCAAACGCACTTTGATATAGATAGCGTAAGTTTGCCATCCACTCAAGGTGTAATTGGTAAAGCCCTCATAGCATTGGGTAAATAATAAAGGTATCTATATAAGGAGACTTCCATCGAAGTCTCCTTACCTACGCTAAAAAGGAGAGTTGTCTCTATGAGCCCTATATATCATACGACATATTCAGCAGAAATTCGTAATATAGAATATAAGATATCTCTATTATGTCAAATTTATAGTTTAATATGGGAAAATATCTATCTGAATACGTCTAGTGGCAAGACAAATCAAGTTGCTGATCGATATGCTTTAAGCGTTATGAGATTATACCATTTAAGATTGGATTATAATGAGCTAAAAGATATAAATATTGAACAAGATTATTTAGGAATAAGGAGTCGTATAAAGGTAACATGGGATTTCTGGCAGAAAGAAGGTACATACGCCGATACGCTAATTAATCCTCTTAGAAAAACAGCTTATGATAAATCAGAGATTTTATCCATTTTAGGCGATACACTTATAGATCAGCTCAATTCAAAATTAGGACAAATGTCTCTTCCGGAAATTAAAGAGTCTACATCCGCCAAAGAAGGGCTTTCGCCTTTGTTTTATCTACGCCATATGCTTGGACTTATTTTTTCAGAGGATAGTTTTATCACTCTGAAAATATTTGACAATACTTTAGCTCAGACAAACAATGGTGGTTCATCTACTCCTTATGATCATGAACAGATACACAAAAAGTTAAATGATTTAAAGTCAAAGTGGAATCAAGGCAGGGAAGTATATACACTTGCACTTAAGTTCGAGAACTTGGTTCTTTTGAGGAGTGATGAAGTTAGGCTATTGTACAATGATATTATTCAGCTTCTGAAAAGTTTAATCGATGACGTATTTAAGCTTTCTTCAAAAGGAAACCAGATTAGCTTCAAGTTAGCCAAATTATTGTATGTGTACAAAAGTATAATATATATTTAAATCCCCACTACATACGTAATACCCACTAATGAAATGACTATCTTAGTTGATAGTAGTGACACATTAACTGATGACAAATGACGGGGGATGGAAGATAAGAGTATAAGAGGTGCTAGCCTACAATGAAGACACGGGCAAAGTCGGCACCTATCCTGTCACGGCACTCTACCTCCATCTTGATCCTATCATCGTTGAGCTGACGATTGACGATGACACCATGACCACCACGCCAGGGCACCCGTTCTATACAGATGATAATGTTTGGGTCGATGCTGGTGATCTGACTGTCGGGGATGAGATGGGTTATCTCAATAATAGCCAGGGCATATGGCGATAAACTCTCTTATAGAGTTGACAAGATTCTATAAACAACCATAGGGAGCATATGAACTCACTCCTCAAAACCGCATGGAAAGCCCTGCAAGGCGGATCGCTGGGCGCGCTCATCGTGGCTGGGCTGCTGCTCGCCGCGAATCTCTATATCTTCTTCGGCACGGTCCTGCCAACGATCCAGGCCTTTCGGCGCGGGGTTCAGCCCCTTACAGCGGCGGAGATCGCGGCCATGCAGTCGGTCGACAATCGATTTCAGGTGTATCACTTTACCGTGTCAGATGCGGCAGATACGGGCTTTAATCTCACCACCAACTTCTATTATGGGTTTGCGGATCTCGATGTCCACTCGCGCGGTTATTACGGGCTGTTTAAGATTGGGGATCACGTGCTGCTGGTGGACAGCGCCGCACCCATTGATGCCTCAGTGCATGACTATACAGGCACATTCGGCACCTATGTCAACAAGGATATTCTCGCCGGGCTGCTTGAGAAGTATCCGAATTTAGAGTCCGCCTAAACCTACCGAAGCTGCCTTTTGGGGCAACATTGTTTTTTTTTCGTTATAGTGGGTTAAGCTAATGAGAAATGAAGGAAAGACGAAAATGCCAGAGAAGGTAAATTCTCTGGCAAAATAGCCTGCATAGTGCTGATTTGTAGCTTCAGTAGAAGTTGTGTAGACTGATCATAAAGTTGAATTTCTCTGGCAAAACGATGCAGGTCACAGAAAATGCTTCAAGAATACTACAACAATCTCCCATTCCCGTTTCATCTCTTCCCCTTCGATCAAATGGATTGACCGCAGGGAGTTTCAGAGTTTTCCTCCTGTTTTGCAAATTTTCTTGGCAGCAGAGGATTTAGAGGAGAAGTGTGGTGGTTACTTTAATGTTACAAAAAACAAACAATATTGCCCCAAAAGGCAGCTTCGGTAGGTTTAGGCGTAAAAGGTATTGAGGTTGATTTTTCAAGATCCTCCTACAATGCCTTTTTTTGTTCATCAGTCAAGATGTCACCACTGCCGCTTAATCTAGCCCAACATCATATCTAATCCCAGATTAATATAAATTACTAACCTTTTCAGGTTGACATTAAATATAAAATCATATACTCTCATGCCGTTGCTAAAGATAGTGTTTTTAATATATAACTTGATCTTGACGTTTGTTCACAGTCGCATCCGGGTCATGTTATATGCCGCCTGCATTGATCACCCTATACAGATGGAGGTATATCATGTCGAATGAAGACATTATTCGTGCTTGGACTGATGAAGAGTATCGCATGAGTCTGAGTGATGCCGAGCGGGCCGCACTGCCGGAAAATCCTGCCGGACTGATTGAGTTGGATGATATTGCCCTTGCGAACGTGAGCGGCGGCGTGAGTTATCAATTCAGCGGTTGTGTAACGTGCGGGTTAACGTGCCAGGTGTCCGTCATAACGTGCAGCACCTATGGCTGTACCCAGCCCTGTTACTGCTCAAGCTGCTCCTTCATTTCCTGCTGCTAATCTCTGCACAGTTTTAAGACGATCATCTCTCATGTTCAACGAGACACTGTTTTGTTGCGCGTCGAGAGATGTATATTTTTTATCCTCATTTCGACGAAGGTCAAGCCAGTATGAGTGCGTCTCCCGCCGATATTGCCACACTCTGGTGGAATGCATTGAATTTGTATGAGCGCCTGTCTGTGCCTCCGAGTCATGAGACCCCTGTCTCTCAGCAGGACGATGAGCGTGGCAGCCGCATGATCGCTCAATGGCGTGAACAATTTCCGTCAGAGGCGTATTTTGAGACATTTCTGACCTCACTGGATCTGACCGAAGAACAGCTCAAATATCTGTTCATCGAATCCCCCGATGCGTTGAGAGATCGCCTGCAATCAGCGCTGACCTGGGTGGATGATTTGCACTCCATCTACGCACACATCGACCAGAGCCCTGCGCAAACGTTTTTCTGGAGTGAGAAGGGAGAATTCTTCCAAACCCTGGAGCCGCTCATCCGATATGACTGGGATCGTCTTCAACACACGATTCAGTCCCTGTCTGATCGCTATCCGGAACCCCGGCCTTTTAACCCTAAAACCATATCCGATTTAATTCTTGAATCAGTCATGCCCTATTTCAATATTTTTTTGGGGCGCGTTTATGCCTTAGAAATCAACATTATGCGTTTGCGGAACACGCTTGAGGGCAGTACTCCCGAAGAACGCTATCACTATTTTATCGATTATTATAAAAACCCGGCCCATTTACTGGCTCTCTTCGAGCGCTATCCGGTGCTCGCACGCCAGATTATCATCCACTTGAAACAGCAGGTTGATGTCGCGATCGAGTGGTTAACGCGGCTCTGTATGGATTGGCCTGACATCGAACGTGAACTGAAGATTGAAGACCATCCGGGTGCGATCGTCAGCGTCAAGGCCACCGGCGACATGCACAATTCGGGTCGGTCGGTCACCATTTTGCGTTTTGAAACGGGCTTTCAATTGGTCTACAAACCAAGATCGATCACTGTTGAACACCAGTTTCAGCAGCTCCTTCATTGGCTGAATGACCACGATCCCAAATACGACTTTTACACACTTCGTCTCATCGCCCGCGAAAACTATGGCTGGGTGGAGTTCATCGAAACAATCCCCTGCAGCAGTGAGGACGAAGTCAAACGCTTCTATTGGCGTCAGGGCGCGTACACAGCGCTTTTATATGTGCTGGCTGCCGCCGATTTTCACGCTGAGAATCTCATCGCAATGGGAGAGCATCCGGTTCTGATTGATCTGGAGGCCATGTTTCATCCTCAGTTTGATCAGATGGAAACCACAACGCTGGCCGTGAAAGCCTTGAATTCATCGGTGATGGGCATTGGTCTGCTGCCCTTGAGAATGATTGACGCTCAGAGCAAGGGCAGCGTCGATATTAGTGGCATGGGAGCCCAGAACGGTCAGGCCTGGATTCATCCGTCAGCCCAACTCATTAATCGGAAATCGGATCAGATACGGCTCGTCCGAGAGATCATGACGATCCCGGATACCAATAATCGTCCGCACCTGAATGCACAGACCATTAATGTGCTGGATTATGCCAGCAGTATTGAATCGGGTTTTGAGGACATCTATCGCCTCCTGTTAAAGCACGCGGATGATCTTCTCGCGCCGGATGGCCCGATTACGAAATTTGCTGATGTGAAGGTTCGGGCGATCCTTCGCGCCACGCGCGTCTATGCCATCCTGCTGACAGAGAGTTTTCATCCCGATTTATTACGCAGTGCGCTCAGCCGTGACCGCATCTTCAGTCGTTTGTGGGTGACTGTTCCTATTCAGCCTTACCTTGAGCACTTAATCCCCTATGAGAGACGTGCCCTGTCACAGGGAGACATCCCTGTCTTTTATACATATCCCTCATCACGCGATCTCTGGGATGGCGCCGGGAACTGTCTGCCGGATCTGCTGCCCAAAAGCGGCCTCGACGAAGTGCAAAAGCGAATCAAAAATCTCTCGATGAAAGACCTGCATCGTCAAAAATGGTTCGTGCGTGCCTCTCTTGTGACCCTGGCGTCTGAATTCCACACGCTTCATGAGCCGTGGATTCCTGGACTGGTGGGAAACATTCCGGTCACACGCGAAAGCCTGATCGCGGTCGCCAGTAAGATTGCGGCGCATCTGGAATCCCTGGCTTACACGGATGACACAGGCGCAACATGGCTCAGCCTCTACTTCCCGGATGAAAAAACGGCTCTCTTGCAGCCGCTGGGCCTGGATCTTTATTCCGGCTTATCGGGTGCGGCCCTGTTCCTGCTCTATCTTCATAAGACAACCGGGGATGAAGGGTGCAAACGCCTTCTGCTCAAAATCATCCATACATTAGACTCACTGCTGGACACCCCGCTTGATGGGGTGGGGATCGGCGCATTTACGGGCATCGGCGGCGTGATTTATACCTACACGCATCTTGGCGTTGTGCTTGGTGAGTCGGCGTATCTGGACAAGGCCTCGTTATACACCCGTCTCATTCCGGAGCTGATCTACTCGGATAACAAACTCGATTTGATCAACGGATGTTCCGGCGCAATTCTGACCCTGGCCGTTTTGTATCGCGCCCAACCCGCGCCACATATTCTTGAGGCGATTGAAGAGTGCGCCAACCATCTCGTGAAAAAAGCGCACCGCACACCCCAGGGCGTCGGGTGGGTGATCCCTGAATTCAGTTCAATGCCCCTGGCGGGTCTTTCGCATGGAACATCGGGGTTTGCAATGGCGCTCTTACAGGCCGCAACACTCACGGGCAAAAGTCTGTATCGAGATATGGCCCTCGATGCGCTGTCCTATGAACGCAGTGTTTATTCGGATCGGTTTGGAAATTGGCTTGATCTGCGTGAATTTGGCGAACCGCCAAACCCGGACGAAGCGCCTCTTGCGGCGTGGTGTCATGGCGCGCCGGGGATTGGTCTGGCACGCCTGTGGATGTGGGACTATTTCAATGTTGATGAGCAGCGTCAGATGCGTCAGGAAGTTGATGCTGCCATCCGCACAACGGTCCAGACGCCTTTTCCAACCGCGAATCACTCTCTCTGTCATGGGGCCCTGGGCAATCTGGAATTCCTCTTTGCAGCCAATCGATTTTTTGATGATCTTCCTCTTGATGACACCGTCGAGCAGTTGATTTCAGTGATCCTGGACAGCATGGACAAAAATGGGTGGATGTGCGGCGTTCCCGGCGGCATCGAAACCGTTGGCTTTATGGTTGGTCTGTCCGGTATCGGCTATGAGTTGGTCCGGTTGGCGTATCCCGATGCTGTGCCATCGATTTTACTGCTTGAAGACCCCATTGCATGACAGGAGGCCAGGGGGAAACCAGATGAAGTATCCACTTCAATTCAGGACAGCTTGCATTGATTGATGGCATTCGTCGTTCACTCAGCATCCCTAAATTTCAATGGGTGATTTTGCTTTGTTCCAGCCTGCTGATTGGCCTTGTGATTCAAGCGACAGGCCTGCTGGAGCCGTCTCTTGATCCCACCAAACCACCTTTTATTGCGTCATGCGTGTGTGGCGCGATCATCTCCTTTACCCTGGTCGGTGTGTATGCGATGCACCAGACGCTGCGCGGCCTTCAGTCTCATGGTGGAAAATTTACATGGGCCATCAGCCGAAAAAACAGCTATTGGTGGATTGGCGTGATCAGCGCCGTGCTTCTGATGATTGCGCTTGTGATCAGCGCGAGCACAATTTCCGCCTTAGAATCACCCTTTGCCAACCTGAGTCCGCTGGGCGCTCTGGCTGTCATCGTTCCCTTTGCCATGTCTGTGAATATGGCCCTCATTTTTGATGTTCAGGACGAGCCAGATCTGGATATCATACTTGTCTGTGGACGGCCTGTGGCCTGGTTGGTGCTTGAACGCCTCGCGATTGTCGTCGTCGTCCATCTCCTTGTTGGCAGCGTGATCTCGGTCATGGGCCATTTTATCAAGGATGAAGGCCCACTCTGGCGCGTCATTCTCTACTGGGTCTCGGCGGCGGTCTTTTTATCGGGTGTGGGCTTCAGCATTACGATTCGCTCTCGTCAAATTGTCTTTGGCAGTCTAGCGGCGATTGCCTTGTGGGGAACAATGGGGTCGATGAGCAGTGTCCTGATGTCCAGCCGCCCCGATTTGTGGTTTATTTATGTGTATCCACCCGCTCCGGCCCTGACAGAGTTAGAATTTATCCTGAATCGGCTGTTCACACTGACGCTTGGGATCGTCCTGATCGTCTACAGCCTCTTCAGGCTGAAGGACAGGGAATGGATTTATACAGGGCATAGCACTATCCGGTTAACACCAAAGGGTCTAAAAGGTCAATGAAAGCCGTGCAACTCAGAGAGATCGTCTGGTATGAGCTTCTTGTGGTGTGGCGACAGCGTGTTGTTTTGTATGGGACGCTCATGGCGTGCGCTGTCCTGATGTTTGTCAGCGTGGTCATCCGCGCCTTGCTGCTCAAATTTGACACGGGCGATCAGGCCACGCGTCTCCAGGTGTCCACGATTGCCCTGATCAACTTATTCCCGACACTGCTGATTTTTATCATGCTGCTGCTGCCTGTGCTTGTGGCCGATGCCTTTGCCCGCGATGAAGGCTATCGTATTGCGGACGCCATCCGCGTCACCGCAATCCCCCGATGGCTATTTCTGCTTGGCAAACTTTTAAGCGTCGCTGTTGTCAGCGTTCTTTGCCTGCTTTTTCTCTCGATCATTGTGATGGTGGGGTGGCAGTTTTTTATCTCTCCCTACAACGTGTCTGATATTCTAGGGGTGTGGGTGCTGGTCATGCTGCCTGCGGCCCTGTTACAACCTCCCTTGGTGGTGTTGCTGTGCAGCGGTCGCCGGACCCGCCGAAGCGCGTCGCTGCTTGCCATTGGCCTCCTGTTTCTGTTCCTGTTTCTGATCTTCGTCGAGGCTCTGCGCTCCGATATTGTCTTGACCAATTACCTCAATCCTGGAAAACCACTGTTCCTTAAATACGTTTCATTTTATGGCACTGAGCAGGAGCTTGAGGCACAGGGCGTCGTTCCTGTCCGCCCGGCCGATCTTCTGCTGACATCGGCCTTTGGTCTGATCGAGATGATCGGTGTGTTTTTCATCGTGTGGCGTTTATCCTTGAGACGAGCTTTAAACTAGGTAAGATGGTCATGATCGAAATCAAGAATCTATCGAAGATCTACAAGCAGGATGTTCATGCCCTGGACAACGTGTCCCTGTCGATTGAGAAGGGGATGTTTGGTCTCCTAGGGCCAAATGGCGCAGGTAAAACCACCTTGATGCGCATTCTTGTCGGCCTTCTCAAGCCCTCACAGGGCAAGGTGTTCTTTGAAGGCCGTGATCTTGACGATGACAAAGCGCGTCAATATCTGCATGAGAACATCGGGTATTTGCCGCAGGAGGTTGGCGTCAATCCGCATTTAACGGCGCGTGAGTTCCTGAACTATATCGGCACGCTTAAAGGGTTGACCAATCGCACTCAACGAGAACAACAGGTGCAGGATTTGTTAGAGAGGGTCCATCTTGAGGATGTGGCGTCTCGGCGTTTGAGCACGTTCTCAGGAGGGATGAAGCGCCGCATCGGGATCGCCCAGGCGCTGCTGAACAATCCTAAACTCCTTGTCATTGATGAGCCCACCACCGGGCTTGACCCTGAGGAGCGCCTCAATATACGCAATACGCTCTCTAAGATGGCGGCCAATATCACGATTCTCCTCTCAACGCATATCATTGAAGATATTGCTCATACATCGACTGAGATTGCTATCTTAAATCATGGAACAATCGTGTTTCTGGGCAAGAAACAAACGCTCCTCCAGGACGTCAGAGATAAAGTATGGCTTGTTCATACCGATAAAGAGCTGCCACAGGGCGACTATTTTACCGTTTCTGTGATACACGATGAGTCAAAGCAGACCTATCGCATTGTCGGGCAGCCTCCGCCTGGATCTGCTGCCGAGCAGGTAGACCCTGTTCTGGAAGATGGCTACATCTGGTTGATCAAGCAGTCAAGTCAAGCCAACTGATGCGTGTGCTCAAATCACAAGTGATGCCAACATGATGCATAACGATCCTCAAGCCGCCACGAGTCAGCCCATCTACAATCAACAGGCCCTTGAAAGATATCATCACCGCAGTTCTCCTGCTGTTTTACCGCCTCATATCTCTCTCAAAATGCTGCGGTTGTTATGGCTGTGTGTCGTCCTGTGCATCGCCTTACAGGCTGTGTTCTGGCTTGTCGAGGTGCCTCTGTATGAGACGAAACCGTTTGTTGTGTCTCCTGATTCTCCTGGCACGATCATTGTCCTGCGCCTGGATGCAACCAGTCATATCGCACCCGGGCAGGAGGTTTATTTCAATAAAGCTCAGATCGGGCGGATCTCTGCGGTGACGAGCGATGTCGATCAGCGTCAGGAACTTTTAGGAGACTCATGGAGAACCACGGCAGATCAGGCCATTGCAATCGTGACGTTATCTAATGAGGCGTCATTCCTGAGTGAGGTCTCGGAGATCGGAAATGGGGTGCTTCAAATTGAAACAGGACACACACGATTAGGAGCCTTTATCCCTATTCTGGGACCCATGTTCCAATAATCTGACGCATATTCCGAGTGGACCGAATATTATTTAAGCGCGTGTCGTATGGGTGCTCTGTATTGCGCCAACCCTGTAGGGAGCTGTACATGTCGGTGATTGCGAAACTCATCTCACGGTTCGTGTCTCCAAAATCTAAAACGCAGATACCTGTGCTTCTTCAAAATAATGAATTTGAATGTGGTGCAGCGTGTCTGGCAATGGTTGCTTCTTACTATGGATATCAGATCACGGTCAAAGACTGTTTGAATAAAGCCGATGTGGGCCGTGATGGTCTGAAAGCCAATATCATTGCCGCGCTGGCCCGCGACATGGGCTTTGATGTTAAGGCGTACTCCTTACAAGCGGATGCATTCAAAAATATCCCTCTGCCGTCCATCGTTCACTGGAATTTCAATCATTATGTGGTCGTCGAACACTGGACGACGACGCATGTGACGATTATTGATCCCGCACGCGGTCACAGGGTGATTTCGATTGAGGAGTTTAACACCAGCTTTACAGGCATTTCACTCACCCTGAAGCCGGGGAAAACGTTCACACCTCAGACGTTTACAAAACAGGAGGGCGTATGGCGTTTCTATGTGGTTCAGCTTGCGAGCGATCCGAACATAAAGCGCTTGTTTTACCAGTTGTTAATGGCCTCTCTACTGTTACAGATCACAGGTCTCATCACGCCTGTGATTACGCGCATTCTCGTCGACAACGGTCTGATCACCGTGTCCTCCGATATTATGAGTATCCTTGGCCTTGGCATCATCCTTATATTTTTCTCTCGTCTCGTCATTACAGGATTGCGCAGCGTTCTGCTGATTTATCTTCAAACGAAAATCGATGAGCGATTGATGTCAGGCTTTATTGAGTATGTGACCCATCTCCCGTATCAATTTTTTCAGGTGCGCCAGAGTGGGGATTTGCTCTCTCGTCTGGGCAGCAATATGGTGATCCGGGAAATTTTGAGCAATTACATCCTGTCGTTACTTTTTGACAGTCTGTTCGTGATCGTCTATTGGATTGCGATTGCCTCTCTCTCGTGGACATTTGGGGTCATTGTTGGCGGCATTGGCGTTCTGAGCATGCTCCTGACGCTCAAAACATCGCGTCTCATTTATAACTCAACCCAGGATCATCTGGTGGCCCAGGCTGATGTTCAAAGCTATCTGGTTGAAGTTTTAAATGGCATTGCCACCATCAAAATGTTTGGTGGTGAAAAAAGTATTCTTCAGCGCTGGTCGGGCCTCTTTTACAATGAGCTTTCGCTGGCGAACAGACGCAATCTGATCCTCACGTCAATCAATATCGTCATATCGTCCCTTCAGACATTTGCCCCCTTTTTTCTGCTCTGGTTTGGGGCCTGGAAGGTGATCGATGGCAGCATGAGTTTAGGGACTGTCTTGCAGCTCAGTGCCTTTGCCGCTGCGTTTCTCACGCCACTCACCTCCATCATTATGGCAGGGCAACAGCTCAACCTGGCACAGGTTCATCTTCACCGTCTGGCCGATGTTTTGCGAGGCGGATCGCCGCCCGGGAGTGTCTCAAACGCCACCATGACGTTGTCAGGAGCCATCAGCATTGAAAATGTGAGTTTCGCGTACAGTCAATTCTCAACCCAAATCCTGCACAATATCTCATTTAAGCTCGACGCAGGACAGAAGATTGCCATTGTGGGCGCGACAGGATCGGGCAAGACAACGCTTGGCTATCTCCTGGCAGGCCTCTACAGTCCCAGTGAAGGCAAAATCCTCTATGACGGCCATCTTTTGCAGGATATTGATCAAATTGGGTTTCGACAGCAGGTCGGTGTGGTCTTACAGAAGCCGTTTCTTTTCAACAGCTCTCTTCGCAACAATATTGCCTTCCATGCGCCCGATACGCCTTTTGATCGAATTGTGCAGGCCTCAAAGAGCGCCGGGATTCATGACGAAATCCAGAAGATGCCAATGGGCTATGAAACGATGGCCGGAGAAAATGGCCGAAATCTCTCCGGAGGACAACAACAGCGGCTTGCCCTTGCAAGCGCCCTGTTAAACAATCCGGTCTTGCTGATTCTCGATGAGGCCACCAGTCAATTGGATGCTATGACCGAGGCCGCTATTATTGGCGATCTGGATCACCTCAACTGTACAAAGATTATGATCTCGCATCGTTTATCCACGATTATCAATGCGGATTTTATCCTTGTTCTGAAGGATGGCTGTTTGATTGCATCAGGGACACATCAAGAGCTTATTGCGAACTCTCCCCATTACCGCGAGCTGATACAAAATCAAGACGTGGCACGAGACGCACACTAAACGACTATCGGCTAAAGCCGATAGGTTTGTGTTGTCACTGAAAGTGACGGTTCAGGCTGAAGCCTGCCAGACGCCTTCGGCTTAAGCCAACTGAAGCACCACCTTACTCGCCGTCAATGCCAAAGTTCTCATCGGGCGGTTCGCTTTGGTGCTTCTCAATCTAGAGCTTGATTTGGTCTTCGGTGATGGCGCCTGCCGTAGCACAAAAATAGCCTCTCGCCCACAGATGCTGTCCCCAATAGCGTTTCTTCAGGTGCGGAAACTCATCTTGAAGTTTACGGGACGACACGCCTTTGAGA
>DAOTUR010000852.1:0-8535 GCA_034436915.1 Anaerolineae bacterium | reverse complement strand
CAGCCCGTCATGGCATAGGATTTGCTCATACCGCTCATGACGACGGTGCGCTCTTTCATGCCGGGCAGCGTGGCAAAGCAGGTGTGTGTCACGCCGTAGACGAGGCGCTCATAAATCTCATCCGAGACCACGACCAGATCGTATTTTTCCGCGACGGCGGCGACCTGCGCCATGTGCTCCGCCGTGAGAACAGCCCCGGTGGGATTGTTGGGATAGCTCATCAGAATGGCGCGAGTGCGCGGCGTGATACGGGCTTCCAGATCGGCCCCCGTCACCTGAAATTCATTCTCAACGGTGGTGGGGACAACCACAGGCACGCCACCCGCCATCTCGACAGCGGCAGCATTGGCAACGAAGGCCGGCTCAACCACGAGCACCTCATCGCCCGGATCAAGGATGGCCTTCATCACGAGCCACAGCGCCTCGCTCACGCCAACGGTGACGAGAATATGTTCAGCCGGATTATAGGACAATCCGTAGAGTTTTTCGTAGTGGCACGAGATGGCGGCCCGCAGCGCCGGATCACCTGCATTGGAGGTATACGCGGTGTTGCCCGCCTCCAAACTGTGAACGGCAGCGTGCATGATGTGGGCGGGTGTCGTGAAGCCTGGTTCGCCAATGCCGAGTGTCACCACATCGTCCATCGTGGCCGCGATCTCAAAGAAGCGGCGAATGCCGGATGGACGCATATTCTGGACACTTTTTGCAATAAAATCCCGCATGATAAGCTCGTCTCCTGACGATGTGAAACAGCGCAGCGTCTCTCTTTTATAGCACAGACTGTCGGGCGACTCGTCACGCATCGTGTGGGGGAATGGAGGGCAAAAGTTGGTCACTGTGTCCAAAATTCGAGAAAAAGTTCACAAAAAGAGTAAAAACAGGACAACGCAAAGTGACAAAGAGAGCAAAGGACGCAAAGAAATACGTATGATAAAGATCATAGAAGGATCATCTTTGTGGTCTTTGTCACTTTGCGTTGTCTTGCTTTTACTCTTTACTGGCACGTCGGCGTCTTCACCAGATCCGCTGTGCGATACACAGACAGCTTATTGTCCTCATAGATCGGCGTGACGCCCGCGAAATACGGCTGCAAAATTTTCAGCGGTGGGTCATTGCGATGCAAAATAATGTAGCGCACATCGTCAGACGCCAATTTTGCATACTCTGTCGAAAGATCAATTTTGCTGCAATCGAGCTTTTGCCAATATTTCCACGCCGTCAGCATCGGGCTGGCATCCATGTAATCATATGCACCATCGGGCGTGCGTGAGGCGAGGCCCTCCACCATCGCATGACGATGGGTCAGTTGATAATACAGATAAAATTTGCCCGGATTGCGTCCAAGCGGCACATCCAGGATGGCAAAATCGCCCGCCTCCTGCGCCAACTGTGCGTAATAGGGGCTGACCTTGCGATCAGGATAGGAACCGTCATACGGCCCGGCCCACCGTTCCCAACACGCAAACACCAATACCCCAACACAGATGACCATCTGCACGCCTGCGCCGCGCCGCCGCATACTGTCCAACAGCGCCCACAGCCCGAAGGCCGCCGCGAGGCTCAGGGGCAGCGTCAGGCCGACGAGGAAGTTATCGGGCCGCCCGAACGCCTTGAAGATCACAGGCACATGATCCAGCAGCGGCTTGAGCATCGGGAACGTCTCCGATGTGACGCCGTTGACATTCAATTTGGGGCCGAGCGCCAGCCACAGGAAGAAGATCGCCCCCAGAAGCCCGGCGGCGCTCCAACCGCGTGTGCGGCGCGGCAGCAGGCCGATGACCGCGAGGAGAAGCACGCTCCAGCCCAGATAAAACATGTGATAACGCTGTGCGCCTTTGGGCAGGCTGATCATCTGGCCGAACAGCGGATGAGCCGCAGGCATGAAGAAATTGACCAGATCGACGCTCTCCCAGGCATGATACTCGCCGTATTTGGCACTCAGCGCGAAGCCCAGATTGCCCGACACCATCGGCACGAGGCGCGGCGCAGCCATCACCGCCGCCACAAGTGCCAGCGCGACGAATCTGCCCCAGGGAATGCGCCCGCGCTGCTGGATTAGAGCGACGAGAATCAGCACCGCCAGTATCAGTCCGGTCACAACGAGGATATACAGCCCGACATAGGCCGTGATGCCGATCATCAGGCCCGCCAGCAGCGCATCCTGCCAGCGGTTGCGCCGCAGAAGGCGAATCGTGAACAGGAGCGTGAGCGCCTGCGTCGCCAGAAATGCCAAATCGGGATGGCGAAAGTTGTACAGCACCCACTGTGAGAAGCCGAAGACCGCCCCACCAAAGACGGCTGCCCCCCATGCCGCCCACGTTTCGCGCTCCGGCAGCAGTTCGCGCAGCAGGGCACAGCCGCTGAGAGCCGTGACGAGCACCATCAGCAGCGATGTGGCATTGAACGCGCCGATCAGCCCAAAGAAGGGGCGCAGCGCATACGCCGTGAGCATATGCGGCACATGCAGCGTGTGATAGGTCAGATCGAGGCCCGTCGGATGAAACAGCAGCGAGGTGTGAAAAAACGTCTGGCCCGCCTCACCATGCAGCAGCCGTCCCAGATAGTCGATATCCCACAGCTTGAGGAAGGCATCCGGGTCATTGGTCGAGTCGGCCAGCCAGTTGTCGGTGAGGTGGGTGATCGTCGGCCATGTCAGCGCCAGCGTGAGGACACTATAAATCAGCAGCGCCAGGAGGGGACGCCAGCGATGAGAGAGCGAGGGCATAGCGATGGATATCCTTATGGGCGTGAGTCATGGAACAGAATGATAATCGCAAATGTCGCCAAATCGAATCCTGGAATTATATTGATGACGAATAGAAAGGAATGTAATATGACTTCCATGCAAGAGGAACTTCTGGCTCTGTTCGAGCAGATGAATATCTCGCAGCAGCAGCAACTGCTGGAGAAGGCACACGAGATTCTTCACCTGCCGCGCACCTACACAGGCCGCGAACTCATGGCGCTGCCACCGCAGGAACAAGAGCGCATCGTCGCCCAGGCCCGCTCCACCCAGGAACGGCAGGCCGTGACCCTTGATCCAGAAGCAGATACTCAAAAGAAGGCCGATCAACAAGGGTAATCGATGCGAGGGGATGATATCAAATTAGATTTTGGCGTCAGGCGATTACGTCTTTATTTTTAGAGACACCCTAGTAACCAACGGTACAAGTCGTAAATTTGAGGTGGGATTGGCGTAGGGGCGCAACGCGCTGCGCCCAAAATAGCGATTTCGATCAAGGGCGCAGCATGTCGCGCCCCATATACAGCAACTTAAGGATTTTTGTGCTCATTGTGAGCCAAAGACGCGGCAAAAGCGCTTGCGTCAGGGACTGAAAGTCCCTGTCTCCCGTGTTGCGGGGTTGAAAACCCCTGGCGACAGGGCGAAAACGAGGCTGGCGAAGGGAGATTTGCTAAGTTGGTGCATATGGGGCGCAGCGCGCAACGCCCCTACAATTGAATGGGATATTTGATGTGTGTTGCTTCGGTTGTGAAAAAACCTACCCCTGAGAAAGGTTGAGAGGTGAGGGGGTCAAGTCCCGCCCTAAAGGCCGTGCTGCGCCCGTGTTAGGGGGCGAATCACGATCTCCCCCGAAGCCTGCGTCTGGATCAAGCGATAGACCTTTTCCAGGTACATCGTCTCATAGTAGCGTTCCTGCGGCGTGTAGCGCACATCAGCCGGGAATGTCTCATCATTCATGATGCCCCCATGCAGCACAATTTCTACTGTGCCATTCAGCGACAGCAGTTCATTCAGGAGGGCGTCGGGCGGGCGATCCAGCCAATGCCGCAGCGTGACGAGGTAATCCGGCACGACAAAGGCGTGGGGCGACGGTTCGCGGCTCTCTTTGTCGATCAGGGGATTGAAAGGAATCGAGGTGGCGCGGTAGCTGTACGAGCGCACCCAGGTCACGCCGTACTCCTCCGCCAGCTCATACACGAGATCGCGCAGCGCGGGCAGCACATGAAAATGACAGTGCGTCGTCAGATGGGCGGGGCGAATCCCGACATCAACCAATACCGCAATCTGCGCTCGCAGTTCGGTGCGGATTTGCTCCATCATCGCCTCAGACGGAAAGACGCCTTTGGCAAACAGCACATAGCGATCCCGAAACTGTCCATCGGCCCGTGTGAGTTCGCTGTTTGCGCCCAATGGGGTCAGCGGGATGCCATCCGACAGATTGAGATGCACGCCAAGTTCCAGGGTTGGGTAGAGACGAAACAGCTTGAGAGCGTGCGCGACGGCGGGGAAATTTGTCATCAGGCTGGCGCAGGTGACGAGGCCCTGCTCATGCAAACGGGCCGCTGTGAGATTGATGCCCTCCGACAGGCCGCAGTCATCACAAGTGATCAGCAGTTGAATCGCCATAACAGCCCTCAGTCAGGGATCAGGATGAGCGCGGGACGGTCTGATAAGACTGTCCCGAACATCGTTTCGTATCCAACTCTAACAGGGGTCAGCACAGACATCAAGCGAAGTCTAGCGGCGGGTGTTGTACACGCGGCGGATGGTCTCGATCAAACGATCTGGCGGCACAGGCATCAGGACAAATTCATCCGCCCCGGCCCGCAGCGCATCTTCACTCATGCTGATATAGGCCGAATAGAGGATAATGCGCGATTGCGGCAGCATATCACGCAGGCGGCGCGTCGCATCCAGGCCGTTCATGCCGGGCATCATAATATCCATCAGGATGATATCAGGAGAGGTTTGCAATACCTGTTCAATGGCGCTCTCGCCATCCGTCGCACAGGCCGTACACTCCAACCCCTCATAATGGTTAATAATTCGCTGCCAAAGCTTCAAAACGTCATTCTGGTCATTCACAATAAGCACACGGATCAGGTTTGTTTCAGTTGTCATGGAGGTTATGACCTAGGGAATCGTTCTCATGGTTATGATAATCAATTTTGCATAAAGAAAATAATTAAGGCCCTCAATCAAACCAAGTTCCTACCCTTTTAACCCGAATTTGGAAGATTTCATAACATCTGGCGCGACTTAAGAGTGCTGCTCCAGCGCCGCCGCTTCCTGCTCCAGGGCTTCGATGCGGGCCTCAACATCGGTATCGGCGCGGCCAATCTCATCGACATCGCCAAACAGAAGAAGCTGCATGGCGTATAATCGCAGCACCTCAGCGCTGCGTTGCAGCGTCAGCCATTTTTCCAGCACCTGCTGGCGATAGCCCGCCAACAAATAGTAGCCGTTGTCCAGGCTGATGACCTCACGTAAAATCGCCACATCATCACACACGGCCAGCAGCACTTGAAACTGCTGGAGCATTGACGGATACGCCTTGAAGCGTTCTTCGGTGCTCGGTTTCTGGCGCAGCGCGATCAGATCACGAGTCAGCGCGGGAAGCGAATCAGGAATGTCAACAGGCATACACGAGTTCCTCAAGAGATGGGTTGGCGGCGCGAGTCTCATGCTGCTTCTGGCTGCGTGCCAGCCGCCCGCTGCGATCCCCACGCCGACGCCGGTGGTGATTGCCAAGTATATCGCAACTGCCTATATCTCCCCGACCCCGAATAACGAACAGATTGCCGCAACACGGGCCGTCATCACGCCCAGCCCGATTCCGGTGACAAACACGCCCATTCCCAGCCCGACAGCCTATGTGGGCGTGTTCATCGGGCAGGCCCCGCGTGAAGAAGGCTTCCGCCCGATCACCGCGCCGCTGTTTGCGGACAGTGCCGCCTCGCCCACGCCGGACAATACACGCTGCCGCACGCCCGTTTACGTGGGCTATCTGGCCGCATGGGAGACGCAGGCTAATGTCAGCAAGAGTCTGGGCTGCCCGATCCAGGAGAATTTTGGCTTCTTTGGGCGCGTCCAGGTGTTTGAGAAGGGCGCAGCCTATCTGAACATCGATACCCGTGAGGTATGGTTCATCACCACAGGCGACAGCGCACCGCGCTACTGGTATCAGGCCGCGCCGCCGGATGTGCCGACAGGCGATGTGCTGCCCCCGCCCGGCCTGCGCGTCCCCAAAGGCGATATTGGCAGCGTGTGGGCGGCTCAACAGGAGGTGCGCGAGGCGATTGGCTTTGCCCAGACGGGTGAGCAGGAGATCGGCATCAATGTGCAGCGCTACGAGTCGGGGTCGTTCCTGCTGGACAGTTCTATCGGGCAGTTTTTCGCCCTCGCCAACGATGGCACAGCCGCTGGGCCGTTCATTCTGCCGGAGAATCTGCCCACGCCCATCGCGCCCGCCGATCAAGTCCTGGTGACGCCGACAGCGCTGGAGCAAGCACCGCCGCTGGCGACCCAGGGATAGACATTAGAAAAAGGGCGCAGGTGTACAGAAACATGTCTGCTGCCATTTCAATTTGAGGTGGGATTGGCGTAGGGGCGCGATGCATCGCGCCCCCTATGCACCAACTTAAGACAATCCATCTTTTAAGGACATTGCTCGCCGCGTTGTCGCAGGCTAAAACCGTCCGCCTACAGCCACAAAGCCCCATGAATGGGGCTACAAACCCGCCTGCGCCCGCGCCATGAGCCCCGTTTACGGGGCTTCGTAATCCCCAGACAGACGGCTTTAGCCTCTGGTGATAGCGGATGCCGCGTGCTGATCAGAGGCCACATATCCTTAATTTGGTACGTATGGGGCGCGATGCATTGCGCCCCTACAAAAACGCCGTGAACCGTCGTGATCCTATCGCAGAATGCAAAAATCCCGACCACATTACCCGATCTACGGCACCACCCCCAACCGCACCGCCAATGGCTGCAAATCGGCCTCGCTGCGAAGCGTGTTGAGCATTTCCGTCGTTAACGCCTCGTTGGTCGTGGCATCCAGCGCGATACGACACAGCCTTGCGCCCGCCTCAAGATCGCCGCGCAAAACTCGGATGAGGCCGCGATTGAAGGGAATCGCGGTGTCATCAGGATAGTAAATTTCGGCATCGTCATACAGCAAATCGGCCAGATCATAGCGCCCGCTGCGGCGGCATACGAAGCCGCACGCCATCAATACTCGCGTGCGGATCGCCCCCACGACACGGTTGGTATGAGCATCGAAACGGCTGTCCAGATCGTGGATGACACGCTGATACGCTTCGATGGCCCCGACATAATCGCCCATATTGCTGCGAATATCGCCCTCCCACTGGCCCCAGCGCCAATCGGTGGGCTGCTGCTGCACACAGGCCAGCGCCGCCGCATAATCGCCCGCCTTCATATGCAGGCCGACGAGCCGCTCATACAGGCGAGCATCCTGCGGCGCAAGCTGGCAGGCGGCAGTCATGGCGTCGATGGCCGCAGACAGCTCATTGCGCCGTTCCGCGATCAGGGAAATCTGCACATAATCGCCCGTCGTCTTGTCCCGCAGCGCCGCCAGATCCGCATGGGCCTCAGCCAGCGCCGTGAGATCACCAATGCGAAGCCGTACCGCCGCCCGCAGTCGCCGCGCCTCGGTATCGTCGGGGTGCTGACTCAACTGATCGTTCAGGGCGTCCAGCGCATCCGTGAGTTCGCCTGTGCGAATGAAGGCATTGGCAAGTTCCATCGGGGTATAGGTCGGCATAGCTCTTTATTCTCTCATGATGGCAAAGACCGCCAGAAGGCATTCAGCACTCGGCTTTGTATTATGATAGAGCGAATTGATGGAAACGAGACCTGCTATGTTTGATGCCGTGTCGATCCCGTTTGTCCTGCTGCTGATGATCGTCGGGCTGGTGCTGATTGTTGTCCCCGTGATTCCCGTGCCGGCTGTCGAATGGGCAATTGCGCTGATCTTTGGCGCGGCGACGGGCTTCCACCGCGTGACGCTGCCCGCCGCACTGGTCATGACGATCCTGATGATCATCGGCTCCACGTCTGGCTTCTGGATGCCGTTCTTTGGTCTGCGTGGACGCGAGCTGTCGTGTTTGGGGCTGATTGCCTTCTTTGCAGGCTTCATCCTGGGGACATTCATCCCGATTCCCCTGTGCGGCTCGTTCATCGGCGGGATCATCGCTGTCTTCGTCGTGCAGTTGATCCAGAATCGCAATCTCAAGAGCGCCGTTGCTGGCAGCGGACGCGCCCTGCAATTGACAGTGTATGGCATGGTGGCCGAATTTCTCTTCGGGCTGCTGGTCATCGGGGTGTTTTGTGTATCTGTGCTGACGACACAATAACCACAGAGAATAAATATCTCGGTACAGGCCAATGCAAACAGATTGGTGTGTAGGGGCGCAGCGTGCTGCGCCCTTCTGAGAAGCCGTTTGATAATGCGGAACGTAATGGATTTACCGTATTAAACGCATGTTTTGGAGAGCGTTTTCCGTAGGGGCACGATGCATCGTGCCCCATATACACCAACTTAAGGATTTTTGTGCTCATTGTGGGTCAAAGACGCGGCAAAAGCGCTTGCGCCAGGGACTGAAAGTCCCTGGCTGCCGTGTTGCGGGGTTGAAAACCCCGCCCAAACATGCCCCAAAAGATGGTTTGAGCGGGACTTTCAGTCCCGCAAAAGGCAAGGCAGGGGTTTTCAACCCCTGACGACAGGACAAAAGCGAGGCTGACGACGGGTGATTTGCTTAAGTTGCTGC
>DAOTUR010000851.1:0-6758 GCA_034436915.1 Anaerolineae bacterium | reverse complement strand
CACTGACGCGGTATGTCTTCCAGGACAGCGCGGGCATGATGGGCCAGCTTGTGTATGATCTGGGCAATGTGTATCAGCGCATCGGGCCGAAGCACGTCAACGGCCAACTGCCTGCCTATGCCCTGTCCTGGTCATCAGAGCTGATTGCCAAGCGCCTGCCCCAGTATGAGGCCCGCGAGGGTGAAAAAGCGGATTTGTCGGAAGCAGCCTTCCGCGAGTCACAGGCGGCGATTAAGGCGCTGATCGACCAGTTTGACAGCACGGACATGCAGATTCCCGATGCTGATCTGATCAAGGCGGAACTGACGCAGGCCGCCCGCATGACGCAGGTAGGCTTGTCGCGGCTGATGTTTCAGCAGGAGATTGGCGATATTTCGCTGGCGGGGTTGTCTTCGCAGGTGGATGAGATCATCATGGGCCAGCAGCAGACATGGCTGGCGCGGCATCGTCCGGGCGGGCTGTCGGACAGCATCGCTCGCCTGGAGGCGCTGAAAGAGGAATACAGGGCGCGGATGTAATATCCCTGCACCCCAACCCCTCTCCCACTGCGTGGTAGAGGGGCTTTTACCCCACTCCTCGCCCCTTGTGAGAGATGAGGTCGGGTGGTAAGGGGTTATCTGCATCCTCTGTAGTTAATCGTGGTTGTTGATGATCGGGCGCAAGATCGACTCAATCTCCACACGCGACTCAGCCCGCACGAGGCGATTACGGACATGCAGCGATCCAGGCTCATCCAATTGATATTTTGACAATTGGCCGCGCAGTTCGAGCAGCGCCCCGGTTTCCTTCATCCATGTCGTCTCAAGCACCAGTTCCATATGGCGCAAAGCAATCGCAGCCCGCTCCGTACGAGTAGGATCAGGCAGATGTTCGCCTGTTTCCAGATAATGCTTGATCTGGCGGAAAATCCAGGGACGCCCCAATGCCGCCCGCCCCACCATCACCGCCTCGCAGCCCGTCTGGGCGAACATGCGGGCCGCGCTGGGGCCATCGATGACATCGCCATTGCCGATGATGGGCAGATCCGGCACGATCTCTTTCACGCGGCGGATCACATCCCAATCGGCAAAGCCTGTATGCCCCTGTCCAGCAAATCGCGCATGGACGGCAACGGCTTTTACGCCGCTCTGCTGCGCCGCTTTTGCAAAGGGAATCGCGGTCACGATGCCATCTTCAAAGCCGCTGCGGACTTTGACCGTCACAGGCACATCAACCGCATTCACAACGGCATCAACAACGGCGGTTGCCGTACACACATCGCGCAGGAGCGCCGCACCGCAGCCCTTCTTCGTCAGCTTGGGAACCCAGCAGCCCATATTGATATCGACCATCGTCGCACCATAGCTCACCACAATGCGGGCGGCCTCGGCCACCTCCTGCGGATCGCCGCCAAAGAGCTGCACCGCCACAGGAATTTCATGCTCACGCCAATCAAACATACGGCGGGCCTGCTTTTCGCCGCCTTTGGAGGTCATCGCTGAGCTGCTCAAAAGCTCAGTTGTGACGAGGCCGCACGCCCCTATCTCGCGGCACAGCGTGCGGAAGGCATAATGCGTATGCCCGGCCATCGGCGCAAGCGTCAGCGGGGTTTCAATCGTGATGGGGCCGATGGAAAAGGGCTTGAGGGCTGTGTTGAGAGCAGCAGGGATCATGGCGACTTCGAATCTCAATATGGGCAGAATAGGCCCATTATAAACGATTTGCTCCCACACAAGGCGTCTCTCTTCTCTCTGCTGCTCCCTGTTGAGACGAAGATTCAGGCGATGAACAGACCTGCATTTGAAAATCCTCTGTCTAAAACACCATTTCTACAGGTAATATAGGCAGACTGATTTTCTGCGTCTATGATCGAGGATATATTTCCAAATGGAAGAACTTATCAAAACGGTGGGCTACGTGGGCTTGTTCGCCATCGTCTTCGCTGAATCGGGCCTGCTCATCGGCTTCTTTCTGCCCGGCGACAGCCTGCTGTTCACGGCGGGATTTCTCGCCTCACAGAACCTTCTCTCGCTGCCCATCCTGCTGCTTCTGTTTGCTGTCGCGGCCATCACAGGCGACAGTGTGGGCTATACGTTTGGCCGCCGCGTAGGTCGCCGCCTGTTTGATCGGGAAGACTCACGCCTTTTCAAGAAGAAGCATCTGATCAAAGCCGAAGAATTCTACGAAACACACGGCTCGAAGACGATCATCCTGGCGCGTTTCATGCCGATTGTTCGCACGTTTGCGCCGATTGTGGCGGGCATTGCCCTGATGGATTATCGCCGCTTTGTGACGTATAACATCGTCGGTGGGATACTGTGGGCCTGCGGCGTGACGCTGGCAGGATACTTTCTCGGTCAGCGCATTCCCGGCGCAGAGAAGTATCTGCTGCCCATCAGCCTCGTGATTATTGTGGTTTCAGTGCTGCCCAGTGCGATTCATGTGCTGCGCGACGATGAAATGCGCGGCGACCTGATGAATACCGCCCGCCGCGCTGTGGGTCGTGCGCCTGTCGAGATCAAAGCCAAAAACAACGATCTGGTGTGACCCCTCCCTGTCTCTTCTTCAACAGGCCATGTAATCATTCACCTATCCGTGAGAGTCGTGGGTTTGTAGGGGCGCGATGCATCGCGCCCCTACGATAATCCCATCTCAAAATGGAGGGCACGGCTTTAAACCGTCTCCGGCTCGGTATCGATGTGCAGATTCTTGAGCGCCTTCATGACCGCACGGAATTGATCGAAGTACAACTGCTGCTTGGCATCGCTCATTGCCACAGGCGGGTTGGGATGGACTTCGACCATCATGCCATCCGCGCCGCTGGCCTTCGCCACACGCGCTAAAGGCACAGCGATATCGCGCCGCCCGGCAGAGTGCGAAATATCCACAATCACGGGCAGATGCGACTGCGTTTTGAGCACAGGCACAGCGCTGATATCGAGCGTGTTGCGCGTCTCTGTCTCAAAAGTGCGAATGCCGCGCTCCATGAAGATCACGTTGGTGTTGCCACCACTGATGATGTACTCCGCCGAACTCAGCCACTCCTTGATATTGTTGCCGAAGCCGCGCTTGAGGATGATGGGCTGCGGAATCTTGCCGAGCGCCCGCAGCAGAAAGCTGTTCTGCATGTTGCGTGCGCCCACCCAGAAGATATCGACATAATCCGACATCATCGGGATTTGCGACTGATCCATGATTTCGCAGGTGATCTGCATCCCGTATTTGTCGGCCACCTGCCGCGCAATCTTCAGCCCCGGTTCGCCCAGCCCCTGGAACTCGTAGGGCGAGGTACGGGGCTTCCAGGCCATGCCGCGCATGATCTTGATGCCAAACTCGTTGAGCAGTTCGCCCACCGCGTCCATCTGATCGTAGCTCTCGATGGCGCACGCGCCCGCGATCACCTGGAATGTGCCGCCGCCGATCTGCGTGCCATCCTGCAAGACAATCGCAGTGTCCTTCTGGTCAGGCTTGCGATTGACGAGCATCTTGCTGCTGGCCTGCTTTTCTTCCAGCGCCAATGTCGCCTTGAAAATCTCCTTGAACAGCGTCTTGATCGTCTCGTTGCTAAAGGGGCCTTTGTTCACCATTTCGAGCGAGGTGAGCATTTCGCCTTCACGCACAGGATCATAAATCTGGCTGCCCAACGACGCCTGAATCTTGCCAATTTCTGAGGCAAGGCTGGCCCGCTTATTGAGCAGTTCGAGCAGTTGGGTATTAATTCCATCAATTTGGGTACGGAGTTCCGAAACGCGGTCTGGTGTTGACATAAGAACAACCTTCGTGTCTTCTATTTTGTCGAATTGGAAATGCTGAGAATCCTCTCATACAGCGCATTGTAACGCATGGCACGTCAAAAATCGTTTACCAGAATCGACGGTGTGATGCTGTGCAAAATGCCGAGAGAAAAGATAGGACACCGCAAAGACGCAAAGAGCGCAAAGAAAAAGAACCGAGGAACCACAGAGGCCGCAGAGAAAAGCCGAGCGATTTGAATGCAACACAAATCCTCCTTCCACCAATTCTCACAGCCTGAGCGCCATCACGCCCAAACTTGATGCAAAACTAACACTCTTCCGCTAAAATAATTTTAAATGGCATTCATGCCAGAATTTACTCTCAAAGGATCAATCGATGTCTGATCTTGTTCACGGCTTCCGCCTCATAAAAGAGGCGGCTATTAATGAAGTTAACTCCCGTGTGCGGCTCTACCAGCATGAACGCACCGGCGCACTGCTCATGTCTGTCGAGAACAGTGATGAAAACAAAGCCTTCGGTGTGGCCTTCCCGACGCCGCACGACAGTAGCACAGGCGTCCAGCATATTCTGGAACACTCCGTGCTGAATGGCTCACGTAAATATCCCGTCCGTGAGCCGTTTGTGGAACTGCTCAAGACGAGCGTCAACACGTTCCTCAACGCGATGACGTTCACGGATATGACGATTTATCCCTTCGCCAGCACCAACACGCAGGACTTTTACAATCTGCTCGATGTGTACCTGGATGCGGTCTTCTATCCGCGCATCACGCCGCAGATTTTGCAGCAGGAGGGCTGGCACTTCGAGTATGACGCTGAAAGCGACGCGCTCAGTTACAAAGGCGTCGTGTTCAATGAGATGAAGGGCTATTACTCCTCGCCCGAAGTCGTGGTGGATAACATCACCCGTGCGGCAGCCCTGCCCGATACGCCTTATGCTCATGATTCGGGCGGCAATCCAGTCAACATCCCCGATCTCACCTATGAGATGTTCAAGTCCTTCCACGAGACCTATTATCACCCATCCAACGCCCGCTTCTTCTTCTATGGCGATGACAATCCCGAAGAACGTCTGCGCCGCGTCGATGAGTTCATCGTCGATTTTGAGGCGCGGCCTGTCGATGCCAAGCTGCCCCTGCAACCGCGCTTCGATGCGCCGCGTGCGGTCAATGAGCGTGTGGATGCAGGCGAGGCCGGAGCCGACAGCAATAAGGGCATGGTCGTCCTGAGCTGGCTCACCGATGAAGTGACGAATCCTGAGCGGATGCTTGAGCTGGAACTGCTGGCGGATATCCTGCTCGATTCGCCTGCCTCCCCCATGCGTATGGCCCTGATCGACTCCGGTCTGGGCGAAGACCTCGCCAATGAGGGCGTGCATACCTTCCAGCGGCAGGCCACCTTCAACATTGGTCTCAAAGGCATCGTCGCGGAAGATGCGCCTGAGATCGAAGCCTTGATTCTCGATACGCTGCGCGATCTGGTTGAAAATGGCATTGATAAGGCGACGGTGGAAGCAGCGGTCAACACGCTCGAATTTGAGCGCCGCGAGAAAAATACTGGCTCCTATCCGCGTGGTCTGGTCATGTTCATCGAGATGCTTCCGCAGTGGATGCATGGCGGCGATCCCTTCGAGGCGCTGGCGTTTGAACTGCCGCTCTCGCGCATCAAGGATCGCATTGCCCATGATGAGGGCTATCTCAAGGGCCTGATCAACGTCTATCTGCTCAACAATCCGCACCGCGTTACCGTCACGCTCACGCCTGACCCAACTGTAAAGACGGAACGGGCCGAGGCGGAAAAAGCGCAGTTGGCGAAGGCCCGCGCTGCCATGACTGCCGAGCAGTTGGCCCGCGTGCAGGAAGAACAGGCCGCGCTGGAACTCATTCAGAACACGCCGGATCGCCCGGAAGATATCGCCAGGATTCCCACGCTGCGCCTGAAAGACCTGGATCACAGCATCAAGCTCACGCCCACCGAAAAATTCAATGAGTTCGGGGCGCAGGTCTTCTATCACGATCTGCCCACCAGCGGCGTCGCCTATGTCGATGTTGGCTTCAATCTGTATCAGGTTCCCTCCAAGTATCTGCCGTATTTCTCGCTGTTTGAGAAGGTGCTGCTGGAGATGGGGACGGAGAAGATGGATTTCATCCGTCTCGTGCAATGGATTGGCGCAAAGACGGGCGGCATCGGCGCAGAGTTGTTTGCCTCCTCGGTCTTCAATCAGCCGGGCGGCGTGGCCTACTTCTTCCTGCGGGCCAAAGCCATGCAACCGCAAACCGCTGAGATGATGTCGATCCTGAGCGATGTGCTGCTCACGCCGCGCCTGGACAATCAAGAACGCTTCTATCAGATCGTGCTGGAAGAAAAAGCCCAGCGTGAAGCCTATCTGGGGCTGGCCGGGCATATGCTGGCGCAGATGCGGCTCGGCGCGTCCATCGATGACGCGGGCTGGCTGAATGAGCAGACCAACGGCGTCACGGGCCTGCTGTTCATCCGCGAACTGGCCGAGCGCGTGCAGAATGATTGGCCGTCTGTGCTGGCCGATCTGCAAGACATCCGCCGCCACCTCGTCAATCGCACCAATATGATCGTCAACATCACCGCCGATCACAGCCAGTGGGAAGGGCTGCGCGGCCAGCTCAAGCAGTTCCTCGCCACGCTGCCCGCCGATCAATTCCCGCTGCTGGCGTTTGAGAAGACCACACTGCCGCGTTATGAAGCCTTCACCGTCCCGACGCAGGTCAACTTCGTCGGCAAGGGCGGCAACCTGCGCGACATGGGCTACAAGACGCACGGCTCACACATCGCTGCTTTCAAGCACATGAACCTGGATTATCTGTGGAATAAGGTGCGTGTGCAGGGCGGCGCGTATGGCGGACGCGGCGGATACAATCCGTTCTCCGGCGCAGTCACGTTCCTGTCGTGGCAAGACCCGAACCTCAATGCCACACTCGATGTGTATGACAATGCCGGAACCTACTTGCAGCGTCTGGAACTCGATTCGAGTGAGATGGAGCGGGCCGT
>DAOTUR010000850.1:0-9791 GCA_034436915.1 Anaerolineae bacterium | reverse complement strand
TGGCGGCAAAAATTTCATCCATGCCATCCTGAATGCCGCCCGCGCCAACAAGCCGCTGCGGGTGGTCATCGATGAGGTGGCGAATCCGACCTACAACAACGATCTGGCTGACGCCATCGATGCCCTGATCGAGACGGAACGCTACGGGACCTATCATCTCGTCAACAGCGGCGCGGTGTCACGCTATCAATTCGCCCGCACAATTCTTGATTTATCAGGGCTGGCCGATTATCCGATTGAGCGCATCACCCGCGCCGAATGGCCGCGCCCCTCCACACCACCTGCGTATGCCCCGCTGCAAAACAATGCTGCCGCGAGTGTGGGCATTACGCTGCGTCCCTGGCAGGAGGCAGTTGAGGCATTTTTAGAAGCTGAGAAGAAAAACAGTTAACCACAGAGAACACGGAGGACACAGAGACTCACGCCATTTTTCTCTGCGCTCTCTGTGTTCTCTGTGGTTCAATCATTTCGGCATGTTGTCGATCACAGCCTGAATCTGCTTGATATGTCCCTCGCAGTGCGCCACATAATAATCCAGTTGGCTGGCAAGCGTCACCGCGCCGTTGGCGGGATGAAAACCGGGCCGCTGCCAATCCTGCACCGACTCCAGGAAACGCGCCCAGCGCAGATGCAGCCCGCGCAGCAGCGTCATGGAGGGGTGAATATCCGCCTCGATTGAATCGGGGAGTTTGGCCCAATCATCCTGATCGTAGGGCTTGAGCGTGGGAGTGTCTTCGGTCTGGATGAGCTTCATGCGGATGTAGCTGTTGATGTGCGAATCAGCCAGATGATGAACGTTCTGCGCCACTGTCCATTCCGAGGCATTGTAGGCTGTTGTCAATTCATCGGGCGTCAAATCAGCCACAAGCGCTTCCAATTGGGCAGGAAAGCGGCGGAGGGCATCAATTTTCTCAGCAGTGGTCATGGTCACGGTCATAAGGGGCAGTCCGATCTGTGTGTGAGTCTCTGGAAACAATATCCAATTTAAACGGCGATGCATAGCACCAGCATGGACAATGCAAAGTATCGCTCAATCCCTTATAATTATTGAGATGCGATCAACTTTGAGTGAGGCTGACCTCTGATGTCCCAAACACTGACCCCCGCACAGCATGAGATGGTGAAGGCACTGTATCCCCAGGCTGAAGAATTGCGATACAAGGGCCTCGCTGCCAATGAAATCCTCAAAGAATTAGAAAAACAGGGGGCAGAGCGCAGCATCGCCCAAGCGGTCATGAATCGCCTCTATAAGAAACCGGATCAGGCAGGCCGCGAAGCCGCCATTGCCGCCATGCTCGTGGGATTAGGCCTGTTGAGCGTGGGCCTGATCGTCACCGTTGGGACTTACACCCTGTCTTCGGGCAGAGGCGGCTTCACTATTTTGGCGTATGGGGCGATTGGCGCCGGTGCAATTCGGTTTTTCTCCGCCCTTTATGATTATATAAAAAGTTAAATGATCGGCTTGAGAGGTGATAAACGGACGCACAAGAGGCGTCCGTTTCCCAAATGATGCGCCGCTACTTCGGCATCTTATCTAGCACAGCCTGAATCTGCGCGATGTGGGCATTGCCATGATTGGCGTACCTTTGCAGCAGGTTCTCCAGCGACAGCTCGCCATAATCGGGGTGTGTGCCTGTGGGCGACCAATCCTCAAGGCTCTCCAGGAAGATCACCCAGCGCTGATGCAGCCCGCGCACAATCGCCAGTGACGGACGAATGTCGGCCTCTTTGCCATCTGCCGTCTCCGCCCATAGGGGTTGCAGATACATCTTGAAGGGCGGATGCGTTTCGGTGTGGGCCAATTTCATGCGGATGTAGCCGTTCATATGGGCGTCGGCCACATGATGGACGTTTTGCGCCACCGTCCACTCCGGCGCGTTATAGGCGGTGGTCAGTTCTTCCGGCGTGAGATCTGTCACAAGCGCTTCGAGGCGGGCGGGGAACGTCCGTATGAGGTCGATATTTTCGCTGATGGTCATCGTGAGCAGTCCAATCTATGCTATAGTGGGTCTCTGGAAACAATATCCAATTTACGATGTGTTGCATAGAACCACAAAGGATAACACTGATGGGACACCGTGAAGACGGCGAGACATTTCTTGCCAGCAACAAGACTCAGCCCGGCGTTGAAACGACGGCCAGCGGCCTGCAATACAAGGTCATCGCGCAAGGCACAGGCAAGCAGCCCGGCCCCCGCGATGTGGTGGAGGTGCATTATCGCGGCACGCTGATTGATGGCAAAGAATTTGACAGCTCCTATGCCCGCAAAGAAACCATCGAATTCCCGCTCAATGGCGTAATCAAGGGCTGGACGGAAGGGCTGCAACTCATCCGTGAGGGCGGCAAGATCATGCTGTATATCCCCTATGCCCTCGCCTATGGTGAGCGCGGCATGGGCAGCGTGATTCCTGGCTATGCAACCTTGATTTTCGAGGTCGAGCTGATCAAGGTGAAGTAGTTTCAGTTTCAATCCCTTACGAGGGATAAGGTGCGGGCGGCTCCCCATGCCGCCCGTACAAAAGCACGCCTGTATGACCCCTCACCCCCAGCCCCACTCCCACAAGGGCGCGAGGGGTGAAAATCGTTCCTCATACCAATATCTCTACCCCTTCGTCTCCCAGGGGAAATACAGAAAGCTCACCGTCGGGCCGCTGGTCACGGGCGTAACATCGCTCAACAGCACCGGCTCCGGGTGATAATTGTCTGTCACCCACACCTGACTGCCCTCGACCCGCTCCACATACATCAAATGGCCGTAGCGATCATCCGCGAAGGGATGCTCACGCTCCATCACCATCACTGAGCCTTCCAGCGGCTTGCTGCCAATGCGAATGCCATATTCGGGCATCCTGGCGATATTGTCATTCCACAGATAGGCATTGCTGGGCAGCTTGGGCGGGATCGGCATTCGCGTGACGATGTAATTCACGCAGTCCTGCGTATTGGCTTTGATGACCGCCGCCGTCTGTGAGCCTTCCATCGCCCGAATCAGGGACGGATCAGCGCCAGGGGCCGGGGTGATGTGATCGAGTCGGACATTGAGCGTCGTGATATCGGCCTTGAGGCTGCGAATTTTTTCCACCTGGGCCTGCATCGTCTGGTCGAGCGTGCTCAGTTCCTTCTGCATGACCTGATAGCGCGGGATGGCGTCCAGGCGGGCGGCGCGATCTGTGCTCAGGGCACGATTTTTGAGGGCAGACAGCTCTTGAATCTTCGCCGCCCGCTCCTGCTGCATCAGCGTCCAATCCTGCTGAACCTCGCGCAAATCATTTTGTTTTTGCACCACGAGTTGATACAGCGGCTTATTCTTGCGGGCCAGATAGGTCGGATACACCGTCTCATGCGCGGTGGCAGCGCTGGCGGCACGAGCGGCCTGCCACTGTTTTGCAGGATCAAACGGCGCAGACCCGCGTCGGCGGCTGATGGTGGGACGCCGCCATGAGCGCACACGACCCGTCGGCGCGGCGTTCTCCTCGGCCAGATGATGCGTCGCCAATGTTGCAATGGCAGCAGGCATCACAGCCATCGTCGCGGGCAGCGGCACATTTTCGGGCGTCTCCGTCGACGAGTGCGACAGGCCAAGCGCCTGTGAGAGATCGTTGGCCGCTTCATCCAGGCGATCCGCGAACAGCTTCACCAGACGCGGCCAATCATCCATAATCGTGCGTTCCTGGCGGTAGCGCAGAATGAAGGCCGCCGCCGCCGGACTCTCAAAGCCCAACGCCACGAGATCATCGACGGTTTGATGCACGCCTTTGACGGCATTCTCAACCCGCCCGCCTGAATCGCGCAGGACGCCCGCCGCTGTTTGCATTTGTTCAAGTTTGGCGCGAACTTCTGGCATAGGCGGTTACGGCTTGTTCGCCCCGGTTGCAGCAGCAATCGGCGTGGCTTGGTTCGATTCAGGCGAATTTGTGCCTGCCTCCGCCCCGGACTGCTTAGTGTCATCGATCAGGACTACATCGCGTTTCTTATCAGCCTCATCCTTGACACGCATTTCCAGCGTCTTGAGCAGGATATTATGATTCTTCAAAAAGAGTTTGATGTAATCTTCGGGCGGCGTGTCGATGCTGATATCGGCGCTGATGATATTTTCGAGTTCGGCCCCATCTTTTGATTTTGTGATATCGGTATGCGATGACACCGTTTGATTCACCTTCTGGATGTCCTCGCCTTTTTCCCGCTTACGCAGTTCCGAATGAACCTCTTGCAGTACCTTCTCCAGGTCATGCCGCTTGTCATTATCAGGAAGCTGCTCATGCAGGAGTTTGCCGAGATCATCGACGCCGCGTATCAGCACCTCCTGAACGATATCACGGCTGAAATTCTGAAATGGCTCCTGATACTTCCAGAACAGGCCAAAGGCGCTGTGCTGCTTAATCTGGTCAACGTAGCCCGTATAGGCTCCGACAAATTCGTGATAAGCGGTCAACTGTTCAAGAAAAATGCGGACGCCCTCAGCCACCACCGGATTTGACGGTGGGATGAATTTCTCCATCAAATCCGGCCCTGCCGCCTTCTTATCAACACGCGAGGTGTCAAAGCGGGCGCGGGTCAGCATTTCAATCATCTGCTTGTTGCCAAACGTCCGCGACAAACTTTGCAGAAGGGCGTTTTTGCTGGGGTCTTTCTTCGGGTCAACTTTGGCTGTCTCAGGCTTCTTCTTGGCTTTGCTGGGATCGGCGCGTCGGCGCGGTGAAAATTCAGGCATCGGGCAGCGCTTTCGTTGGGACGGCTGTTTCTTTCACTATACTGCCATTCTGCCTGGAGAGATATTGCAAAAGGGCTAAAACTCTCAAGCCTTAAAGTACGATGGTCTCCACTGCGGCCCGCGAAACGGCTTAGCCCTCTTGACCTCAGCATCAAATTCTATCGTCTCTGGGATGTGCTTCATGTAGCGGCGCACGCACGAGAGAGGATGATCGGGGACGAGGCTGTCATACTGTTCATCATCAGAGGGATGAGGCATGGCCGGACGCGCTTTGATCGTATCAAAAAACTCATCCATTGACGCCATGACCTTTGGGGGCTGTTTCTCAGATGTTTCAGGTGGCAGTTTCCCTTGTGCTTTCAACACCATATAGACAGCAGCTTCGCGAGATCCTGTGGGGCTTTTGCTCTTCAGTGCGAAAATGAAAGCCACAGAAGAAGCGATCAGATACGAGCATAACCATGCCCAGGAAAAGATGCCCCATTGGATTTTGAGAACTTTTAAATTTAAAAATTGTGCTGAAACCTTCGATCTCTCGAATTTTAAGGAGTTCAACACCAACAACGATAAAATTTTCTTGCTTGCCCATTGTCTCAAAATGTGCTCGCTGACTCACAATATTAGGATAGTCAGCAGGCAAATCGTTCGGTGCGGAAAGGCCGAGCCGTTGCTGCATGAAATCCCGCGAGGGATTGAGTCACGTTCGCATCTGGCCTTCTTCTTTTAAAAAACGCCATTGATCCGTCGCCAGATCAATCTTAAATGACTCAAATGTAATCATCAAAAACCCCTTTGTTATTTCGGCAGCAAAATCACAGGCGGCGTCTGATCGCTTGGCAGATCGTCAGGATGGATTTCGAGATAGGTCACGAGGGCGCTGACGGGAATCTCAAACACGACCCATCCACTGCTGGCCCGCCCCAACGCCACAGGTTGCAGCGGCTCCAATCCGGCCATGCTGATGTTATCGCGGGCGGCAATCGTCGTGCGATCATCCAGGCGGACAAACAAATTAGCCTGAGGCGGCTCATCGCAGATGGCGCGGCGGCATTCAAAGATCAGTTTGAGCGCATAGAAGCGTGCGCCAGGGACGGGCGCTATCGGCGTCGGGCTGAGGCGCTCGACGATGCGCTGCGAATCCGGCTCAACTGCCGCAATTTGCAGGATGCCGCCGCTGTAACGCAGCGTAAAATCATTCACGTTGAGCGGCGTGCTCAGGTCAGGCAGCGGCGTGATAAGCGGCGTGGCGGTCTCAGCCAGCAGCACCGTCAGCGCGGGGGGCGGCGTCTCACGCGGGCGCACCGCCCACACCGTAAACACGAGGATGCCGATCAAAAACGACATCGCGCCCAGATGCCAGACCTGCACCCGTCCTAAGCGTCGATTCCACCAGTGCCGCCGCACCACAGGCGCGATTTTCGCAGCATATAAATCTTCATCAGCCAGCGTTTCGCGGGCGATGACGCTGTAGGGATGCTCGGCGGGCAGCGTGGTGACGAGGAAGCGAAGCTGCTCCAGGCGTTCGTCGCGGGTGGTGCGCGTCTGAGCATCCAGCCACAGGATCAGGGGATCTTTTTTGGCATCCTTGTGTTCCTGGTAATACGTATCGAGCAGACGCTGCGCCTCAAGGCGGTTGCCCTGGGCCAGCGCAATATTAGCGCTGATGAGCAGCGGGTGATGACGCACGCTCATCGTGTGCGCCCCGACTCATCGGGCGGGGTGTCGCTATCAAAGCCGCCGAGCAAATCCTGAATCAGGCCCGCCGTATCGATCTCGATGGACTCCACGCCGTAGGATGAGGGCGGTTCCGTTGGGGCAGGCGATTTTTTGGCGGTACTCAGCGGATAGTGCCATGCCGCCAGCGCCGCCGCCTGCCACACGACATTGATCTGCGTCACCATCTCGGCAGGCTGCTCAACCAGGGCAGTTTGCACCACGCGAATGGCGTTGACCTGCGGCACAAAGGCACGGCCTTCGGGCATAGAATCGGCGGGCAGCCCGGCAATGCGAATATTGAGCTTTTGTAGCCCTTCGCGCCGCATCAGGGCGAAACCGCTGCGCCGTAACAGCATCTGCTTCATGAGCGGGTCGCCTGTGCGTTCCAGATAGCTCGCCACCCACAGATAAAAGCCGCCATCGCTGTACATCCGCACCAGATCACGAATCTGGCGCAGGATTTCCTGATCTGCGCCGAGCATCTCGACCAGCGAGTCGTAATCATCGATGATGAGGATCGTCGCAGGCCGCGACACAGCGGAGCGTTGGTCATCCGCATACAGGGCACTGAGTTCGGATTGCAGATGAGCCACCTGTTCGCGCAGGCCCGCCACGTCGCTCACGCGCTTGAGCACATGTTTGAGCGACGACAGCGGCTTGAGGCTGCGACGGTTGACATCGACCAGCACGAAGCGCACCTGCTGCGGCGAATACTGGCGGGCGGCAGACAGGACAGCGGTGATGAGGAGATTGGTCTTGCCTGCGCCGGGCGGCCCCGTCACGATCACATCCGGCCCGCTGGCGTCCCAATCCCAGATGAAGACGCTCAGGGCATCATCATCCAAGCGGCCCAACGGCGTGATGAAGCGATGGTTGTCTTTGCGGCGTGGCAGCAGGGCCAATGGCAGATGGTCTGGCAGTTCGATGATAGGAGCAGGACTCTGGCGCTGTTCTGCGCTGGCCGTCTCGCCGGTCAGGCCCTGCAAGCGAATATACCCATCGCGCATCTCGTCAATCAGCGCGTTCATAATCGCCAGCACATCCGTCGCGGCCTCAATGGGCTGCATGGTGGGCAGGCAGATCTGGCACAGCATGGGCGGCGAATGATAGACATAGCCGCGTCCGGGCGGCATATGCTCATCGGGCATGGCGGCCATGCGCCCCACCGACAGCACATAATCGGCGCTGTTGCCCGCTTGCAGCGCGATTCGCTGCTGCACGAGCGAACGAATACGATCCGGCACCGAATTAATCGCGCTGGCGGTCATGACGACGTAAAGGCCCACCGCCCGCCCCTCATGAATCAGGCGTTCAAGATCGGCGCTGTGGGTTTCGCGGCAGATCTCGCGGAACTGCTCATATTGATCGATGAACAGGACGATGATGGGCAGGCGTGTGCCTTCAGGATCGGCCTGACGTGCGCTGAGCATCGCCAGCAATCTACCAAACAAGCGGCGAATACGCTCCGTCTCTGTGCCTTGAATCGTCTGTTCGGCATGGGGCAAGCGGCCAATATCCTGCAAGCCCGCACCCGTAAAGCTCAGGGTGTAGAGGTGCAGCATCTCCGGCGAGTGCAGCAGCGCGAGACTCAGCGCCAATGTCCGCAGCGCCATCGTCTTGCCCGTCCCCGGTGCGCCAATGATCAGGACATGCCCATCTTTGCCGCCGCGCTCCTGCTCACCCGCATTGAGATGAATCCAGAGGGGCGGCTGCGTGCGCCGATACACATCATCCAGGATTGCCAGCGGCGCACTGCCCACGCGCACGGGCTGTCCATTGTGATCTGCACCCGCCGAGAGCCAGATGCGTCCATTCCAGCCGCCCACCGCCGCGCCATGAAAGGCGCTCGTGAGGGGCAGACGCTCGTCCAGCGGTGGCAGCAGTAGCGGCGGCATGGGGGCAATGCCGCGATGCTGCGCGTAATTCTGGATCGTCTCACTGATGGCCCGCGCCACCGTGAACGGCTGCGGATCTTCGCCGTGAAACGAGGGATACGAGCTGTAGCTGGAAGGCAGCAAACTGATCGACTCGTTGTTGTCAAAGACCAGTTCCAGCACGACAGGCGCATCAAAATCATCATCGGCCTCCATCGGCGTGAGATAATCTTCGCCCGCGTAGCCCGTCTGGAACAGCTTGAAGACGCCGCGCTCACCCACCTGGAAATAGCCGCGTCCGGGCTGATTGGGCGGCAGATAGGCGGCATCGGGGCGGCGCAGCATAGCGCGGCTGGCCTCGATATTTTGCACGCGCAGGCAGATGCGAAATTGCAGATTGGCATTCATCTCGTCGGTGATCACATCCATCGGACTCTGCGTCCCCAGGATGAGATGCAGCCCCAGGCTGCGCCCGATCTGGGCCGTCCGCACGAGTTCGCGCAGGAAATCGGGCATTTCGCGGGCTAACTGGGCGAATTCATCGACAATGATGATGAGATGCGGCAGCGGGTGATAATCGGCACTCTGAATCAGATCGTCGCTTCGCGAGTAAAAGCGGTGATACTGCGTAATATCGCGCACATTGACCTGATTGAAGAACTGCTGCCGAGCCTGAATTTCGGCTTTGAGCGCCTCCAGCATACGGCGAATCCGCACGCCATCGAGATTTGTGACTGTGCCGACGGTATGCGGCAGATTGGCGAAGACATTGAAGGTGCTGCCGCCCTTAAAATCGATCAGCAGCAGCGTGACAAGGCGCGGATCATGCTCCAGCGCAAGCGAGGCGACCAGCGTTTGCAGCAGTTCACTTTTGCCCGATCCGGTTGTGCCTGCCAGCACGCCATGCGGCCCATGATTCTCTTCATCCAGCATGAGCAGCGTCTCCACCGCCAGACTTTCGCGCCCAATCGGGACGGGATGCGGCAAAATCCCGCGTGGGATGGGCCGCCGCCACGTATTGTTCATGATAGTGCGGAGTTCAGTGACATCGCGCACGTTATACAGATCGAGGAACGGCACACGCGGCGGAATGCGGCTGCTCTGCGAAGCATCGGCCAACTGGACAGCGGCCAGCCCGCGTGCGATCTGATCGGCATCCAGCAGCGTGAGCGATTCGGTGTGGGGGCCGTTCAACACGGGCGCATCTTCGGTGCGATAGGTGAAGGACTCATCCTCTTTGAGATGAATCACGGTGTCGCAGTCGCCGGGGACATCTTCCGGGCGGCTGACGAGGCACAACGTCGAAAAGCCGAGTGATTGGCCCTCGCGCAGCAGCGTTGTATAAATCGCTTCGTATTCCGAGGGCTGCGGCGTATCCAGCAGCACGATCATATGCGGCAGTTTGCTGTGCTGGCGATGTTCGCGCCGTTCTTCGATGATCTGCCCGACCTGACCGAGCAGCAGGCGCACCAGATTGCCCTCCCACCCGA
>DAOTUR010000849.1:0-1519 GCA_034436915.1 Anaerolineae bacterium | reverse complement strand
ACTCAAATCGCTCCCTCCCTTCGGGGAAACCACTCTGACGGCTATACCCACCAGAAAGGACAAGGCGCTATCCCTCCCCATGCCTAAAGGCAGGGGTATCCCGCGCCGATTCGATGACGCTTTCATCACCAGAAACACTTGCCGCACCCCGTTACAGTTGGTCAGAAATCTGGACGGCTGTCCTCACGCGCCCCTCTGTGCAAACCTTCCAGGAAATCCTGCGTGATCCGAGCATGTCGCGCCGCCGCGCCTATAGTTGGATGGTCGTCACCTGGGTCATCACGATTGGCTTCATCATGGTGCTGACGCTGCGTGACAGCACTGAGCTGTTGGCCGCTATGCCCGCCAGCGCCACACTCTCGCCCACTGAGGCCCAGAGCATCCTGCTGACAAGTGCGCTGTGTGCCGTCCCGCTCGGCCTCGTTGTTGGCATCGCCGCCTTTGCCTTTTTGATCTGGTTAGTGCAGTTTGTGGCGCGGCGGTTGGGCGCGGATGTGAATGCTGAGACAGGCATCAAAAGTCCGATCAAAGCCAAAAATTCAGACAGCCCCAATCGCCTGTATGAGACAGGCACACAGGTCACATATGCCTTCGCCGCCATTCAAGCGCCCCTCAATATTGTCAGCCTGCTGTTCACGGTGCTGCCTGCCAATCCTATCGTCAGCGTCATCAGTCTGGCAGCGACCTTCTACCAGTTCTATCTCATGGTGCTGGCACTGCGGGCGGTGTATGGTCTGTCAGCGGGTCGGGCAGCGGGCGCGATCTTTCTGACGTTTGCGGCCTTCTTTGGCCTGACGTTGGGCCTATTGTCGCTGCTGTTTAGAATGGCGTAGAGGGCGCAGTATACGACCCGATTCGCGTTTTATCCTTGCCCATCAGGAGAGAGGTCTGTATGGCGGCTCCGTTCCTTGCCCGTCCCGATATGATGTACAAAGACAGCTATATCGCCGGCACACGCGAATTTGAGGCCGAGAAGCGCCCGTTCCGCTGGAAGATCGAGATGCTCGACGAGCACTTCGATGAGTATCTCCAGGTGCTGCATGATAAGGAGTTTGATCCTGATCCCGGCAGTGTGCCACAGAGCGAATACTGGCTGATTGCAGACGGCGCTTATGTCGGCAACCTGCGCCTGCGTCATGCCCTGAATGAGAGCCTGATGCAGTGGGGCGGCAATATTGGCTATGAGATTCGCGCCTCGCAGCGTGGGCGCGGCTACGGCCTGCTGCAATGCCAGTTAGGGCTGGAGAAGGCACGGGAGATCGGCCTGGAGCGTGTGCTCATCACCTGCGATGATAGCAATATCGCCTCGGCCAAAATCATTGAAGCGTGCGGCGGCGGGCTGGAGAATACCATCGTCCTGCCCGACAGCCCGATCCCCAAGCGGCGCTACTGGATCACGCTGTGACATACTCCCATGCCTAAAGGCAGGGGCTTCTGCCGTGAACGCCGGATGCCATGCTTGACGCAAGGTCTTTCTCCGACTGAGACAGTATGAGCCAATGCCCTGGCTCAAAATCAT
>DAOTUR010000848.1:0-7752 GCA_034436915.1 Anaerolineae bacterium | reverse complement strand
GCCGTCACCTATGGGCGCGGGACAGCCGTCGTGGTTGAGACCGGCATGAAGACGCAGTTGGGCCGCATCGCTGAACTCATTCAAACGGTTGTGAGCGAAAAAACGCCCCTGCAAAAGCGCATGGACGAATTGGGCACAGTTTTGATCAAAGCGGCCATCGCTGTGATGGTGATTGCGATTGTGGTGGGCCTCATCGCGGGCCAGACGTTTGACAGCGTGCTGCTGAATGCCGTTGCCATCGCCGTCGCGGTTGTGCCGGAAGGCTTGCCCGCTGTCGTGACAATTGCGTTGGCATTGGGCGCTCAACGCATGTTGAGGCGTAAGGCGTTGATTCGCAAGCTGCCCGCTGTTGAGACGCTCGGCTCTGTGACGACGATCTGCTCAGACAAAACTGGCACACTCACGGAAAATCGCATGACCGTCACCGTGATTGACGTGGCAGGTCACACAACACATATCGATGACGCGCTTACAGGGCTGCTGAATCGCCAGGATATGACCGCCACATCGTCTGAAACGGCCCAACTGCTGGTGCTGGCGAATGGTGCATTGTGCAACGATGTTGCCATGCAGCCCGATCCCAATAATCCGAACGAATACATGGCACTTGGCGACCCGACAGAAGGGGCGCTCGTGCTGGCCGCAGCGCGATCCAATCTGCTGAAACCGCATCTGGAGCAGCTTCTGCCGCGTGTGAACGAAGTGCCGTTCGACTCGGATCGCAAGCGCATGACCACCGTCCACAAGCTCGACAGCAGCATTGATCTGAATGACGCCGAGCAGTACCTGATGAGCGTGCTGGATTTAAAAGTCGATACGGCCATCGCCTTTACCAAAGGCGCGGTAGATCGCCTGTTGGATGTCAGCGCCTATGCCTGGATGGACGGAAAAATCATCACGCTCACCCATGATCTACGCCAGCGCATCGAAGCAGCCAATAATCAGTTGGCACAGCAGGGACTGCGGGTGCTGGGACTCGCCTACCGCCTGTGGGATGAACTGCCTACCCAGTGGAATGAAAGCACCGTCGAACGTGATCTGATCTTCGTCGGCATGGTTGGCATCATCGATCCGCCGCGCAAAGAGGTGAAAGAGGCGGTGCGGGTGGCGCGGATAGCGGGCATTCGTCCGGTCATGATTACGGGCGATCATCCTCTCACGGCCTATGCGATTGCGCGTGAACTGGGCATTGCCGAAGAGGGAGCGCGGGTGCTGACCGGACACGAACTCAGCAAGATGACCCAGGAGCAGCTTGAGGCTCAGGTGGAACAGGTGTCGGTGTACGCCCGCGTTTCGCCAGAGAATAAGCTTAATATTGTGCAGGCGCTCCAGCGTAAGGGCCATATCACGGCCATGACGGGCGACGGTGTGAATGATGCCCCAGCCCTCAAGCGCAGCGATATCGGCGTGGCGATGGGCATAACGGGAACCGCCGTGTCGAAAGAGGCGTCGGATGTGGTCATCCTGGACGATAACTTTGCCACCATCGTCAGCGCTGTCGAGGAAGGCCGCACGATTTACGACAACGTGCGCCGCTTCGTCAAATATCTGCTGGCGAGTAACACAGGCGAATTGATCGTGCTGCTGGCCACTCAGTTGATTGCAGGCATGACGATCCCGCTGACGACGCTGCAAATCCTGTGGATGAACCTGATTACGGATGGCATCCCGGCGCTGGCGTTGGGGGTGGAAACAGGCGAAAAAGGCGTGATGCAGCGCCCGCCGTATGCACCGAATGAAAGTCTGTTTGGACGCGGCATAGGTCGCCATATTCTGCTGATTGGGTCGCTGCTGGGCAGCACGGGCCTGGCATTGGGCTATTGGGCCTGGTCGAACAACATCACCGCCGCCAACGGAGCGCCCGCCTGGAATACGATGGTGTTCTTCTTCCTCACGATTGCCCAGATGGGCCATGCCCTGGGACTGCGTTCGCATCGAGAGTCATTTTTCACGCTGAACCTCTTCAGCAATCGTCTGCTGATTGGCGCTGTGGTCGTGACGATGCTGCTGCAACTGCTGGCGATCTATCTGCCCTTCTTCCAGGGTCTGTTCAACACACAGCCGCTGACCATCGAGCAGCTTGGGCTGTGCTTTGTGCTGAGTTCCGTTGTGTTCTGGGGTGTGGAGGCTGAAAAGTTTGCTATCCGTCGCGGTTGGCTGTCGTAGGGAGCGATCCAATAGAGGGATTTCTCTGTAATCATTCACCTATCCATGAGAAAAAATCCCTGGTAGGGGCGCGATGTATCGCGCCCTGGTGATGTGTAAGGAATTTAGCATCAGGGCAGGATGCATCCTGCCCCTACAACCTCACGATCCATATGGAGAAGTAAATCATTACGTTTCTCTTTGCCATAGGGCGATGACAGATAAGGGAGTCGAGTCATCGCCCTACACAGCGCAAACACAAGAGGTATCACGATCTGTCCAGAGAGTCCTAGTGAGGAGCAAAGACAATGTCTCTCAAAACAATCTTACAAGCGCCTGTCATCATCGTGGCGTTGGCGGCTGCGGCTATCGCGTTGATGATCCTGAGCGGATCCGATGTTCTGGTTGGGATCGTTGTGGTTATACCTTTTATGACGTGCCTCTGGTTGGTACGGCGTCGTTATCTCCTTCTCATCCAGCAGGCCGTTAAAGATGATCTTTCTCAGCGCCGCACGTTGACCTATCCCAACAAGGAGTTATAAATATGGAATGCCCTGTGTGCCATGTTGAATTAAAGCTGTCGGATCGTCAGGGAGTCGAAATTGACTACTGCCCTAAATGTCGTGGAGTCTGGCTTGATCGCGGCGAACTGGACAAGCTGATCGAGCGGGCCGCCCCCACTGAGAGAGATGCAGCGCCACAATATGATCGTGAGAGGCGCGATGTACCGCTTGATGACGATGATGATTTTAAGTACAAAAACGATGAGCGCTATCGCAGCGATGATCAATCGTCTCGTCCTGGGAAAAAGAAATCGTTTCTGGGTGATATCTTCGACATCTTCTAGGGTTTGTTGTGAATGATGTTGTTTGCCCCTTGTCCCATTGTGGGCGCGGGGCAAACACCATACCCTATTACGAGCGGGCCGCCCGCAGCGCCTGGATGATGTTGTCCAGCCCGCGTGCCAGCTCGTCTTTGTGCGGCCAGCCATAGCCCAATCGCATATGCGCCCGATCCGACTCAAACCAGTGGCCGGGGCCTGTGTAGGTTTTATACACCGTATTCAAAATCTGATAGAAGCGCTCCACATCCACGCCCGAATCGGGTTTGATACGCGGGAAGCCCACCACGCCGCCCTGCGGTTCGATCCACTCAAAATCAGGTTGGGCAGCCATCCATGTTTTCACAAGACTAAAATTGGTGTCGATATGGGCGCGAATCCGCTGAAGATGCTCGGCCTTGCGGCACAAAAATTGATAGGCAATCTCCTCATCGACGACAGAATTTGAGATAAAAATTTGCTCTTTGGCGGCCAGAAACGTCTCCATCAGCGCATGATCGCGGCACAACAGCCAGCCCATGCGGATTCCCGGCAGGCCGTAGGTTTTGGACAGCGACGACACGCTGATCACAGCGGGCGAGAGTGAGGCCGCCGGGGGCAAGACCGCGCCAAAACTCATTTCGCGGTAGGTTTCGTCAAACAGCAAGCGACAGCCTTTGGTCTCCACAACCGCAATCAATCGCTTGAGTTCATCCTCCGTGATCATCGTGCCTGTGGGATTGTGCGGGCATGTTAAACTGACCAGTTTTGTAGCGGGCGTGATGCGGGCGGCAATCTCATCCACATCCATACGGAAGCCCGTTTCAAATGTGAGGCGGTAATAATCCATCTCACATCCGATCTGGCGCGGCGTCTCAATGTTGGTCGCATAATTGGGCGAGACGACCAGAAGGCGATCTCCAGATTGCAGCATCGACGTGGATACGATGAACAGCGCTGCCGCCGCCCCCACTGTCATGAGGACATCATCGGGATGCAGCCCTGCGCCCTCCGCAGCAATGAGGGCGCGGAGTTCCGGCTTGCCGTAATGATCGCCATACATCAGGACGAGATCATCAAGATTGAGACCCAGATCACGCATCAGGCCATCGGTGACAGAGCTTTCCGCAAGATTGCAGTCAATCGTGCCATAGCCAAGCTGCTCTGGCGATTCAATTTCAATAGGCATCCGCCGATACTGCATATGATCATCCCCGATGTGATTTATGGCACGACTTTGAATGATGCTAACCAGCCCTTGAGGACATCCGTATAGCCGCTCATGACCGTCGTATCAGCGACAATTTGAACCAGATACACCTGCCCATCCACGATCATGCCAACATACCATAGCGTGTTGCCAGAAACATTTAATTTCACAATTTCGACGCCCAGAGCATCGCGCAGCAGTTCAGCCGAATCGTCCACGACCTCAACGCCTAGGGTTTGCTGGCTCTGCTGCACCACGATTTGCATGAAACTAAGCAGGTCATCAGAGGTCGCGTCGTCATAGCGGGCGATATTCATGAACATCCCATGTCCCATATCATCGTTGACATTTGCGCCACACACCACATGAATCGGCAGCCCCGTCGCATCATAGCTGCTCTGTACCTGTGGAATGTATTGGAGCGCGATCTCCTGCGACAGAGAGCCTGTCCAGGTGCTTGGGTCTTTCACATCCAGGGTTGTGATGGTGTCCCAGATGTGCGGCATATCAAAGCGCAGGTGATCGACAGTCCCTTCAACCATCTGCGGCGTCACATCAAATTGCGCTGATGCAATGGTTTTCTGAATAGCGGCTGTCTCAGCGACCATCGTATCAGGATCACCGGCGATGCTCAGGAAGAACGCCGTATCGGGCGTATCAAAGATGATCATGTCGTACACCAGTGAGATCGGCAGCCCATCGTTGGACTGTCCTTGCGCCGTAAAGCGCTCTTCAAAGCGCGTTATCGTATCTGTGACCGCTGTTTCCGTCACTGCGCCTGCTGATTGAAATGTCGTGCTGCCTTCCAGCAGTGCCAGCACAGACCGCGCCTGCTCCTTGTACAGAAATCCATGTGGATAGGCCCACAGCATCACCCGCAGGCTGCGTCTGCTTTGCGAGGCGTCCGGCACATAGCGCGAATCCTCCACCAGCCGCCACCCCAACGCGCCCGTATCCAGCCATTGGATCGGAAATGAGGCGGTGACGGTGGGCGCGATGCTGCTGCCGATCATAAGGCTATTCAGGGTGTCTGCCAGCGATGGGCCAAATGTCAAACTCACCCGCCCCAGGCCCTCGGCCAGCATGACCGTCTGGCGACGCTGCGCGACCTCCGCTTCTGTATTCGCAGGAACCCAATAGGCGGGGACATCAAGGGTCAGTTGTTTTTCGTGCGTCACGGAACGCACAGTGTCGCTCGGCGGCGTGCGGGCATAATCAACTCGCAGGAACGCCAACGCCAACAGCGCTGTTACCCCTATCGTGAGCAGATAAAATCTCCACTGCGGCCAATCGCGGCGCGGAAGCAGCACAGGCCACCTGCGTGAGGTGTGCGGCGGCAGCCATGTCCCCAACCAGATGCGATACAGGGGATAAGTGATCAAAAGTGACACGCCAATCAAGAGGGTACTGCTGATGGCAAAAGTGTCTTTCAGGCCCGGCACATTGGTCTGCACGCCTAACGCAAGCGTGAGAAGCGACGTGACGAGGCCCAACAGCATCGTCAACCAGATGGTGATCTCGCGCCGCGTGATGCGAATGATGAGCCAGATATAGATCGGCACAAACACAACGATCTCAAACAGCACAAACGCAATCGGCAGCGTCAACCTGTCCATCAGCAGGATTTGCATCAACCCCCACACCATCTGAATCACGGAGATATACGTCAGGCCGATGGCGGTCAGCACTTTTCCAGGCATCAACAGCTTCTCAAAGCCCTGCGGCGTCTGGTGCGTGCTGAAGCTGTAGCCGACACCGTCACCGCCGATGTGCAGAATATCAAGCGCCATCGCTGCCAGACGTTCCGACTGCTGGCGGCGATAATCGACCCATTGGAAGCGGGCCAGCGGCTTATAGCGTGCCCAGTCATCAAGGGCACTGGCCGCGATACAAATCAGTTTGGCATCTGTCGCGGCGTAGGTTTGCAGCGTCGCGTCAGAGGTGTTATTGCTCAAAATGACGATGACGAAATTCGGCTTTCCCTCAGCGTCTTCTGGCAGATGTTCATGTCCGGCATGGGCCATCGCCTTATCGACCTGACGCCCGACTCGCATATCCTGCGGCGCGGCCACAAGGCGATAGGTCACGCCCGATGGCACAGGGCGCGTGAGACGACGATCCACCCGTTCAAAGAGGATGAGGGTGATCGTGAGCAGTGGAAAGATGAGCATCCAGACGGATTGGGCCGAAGACAGAAGCAGCCCATTACCCAGGATTGTCACAGCCAGCACCCACCAGCGCCCCCAACGCAGGCGGCTCACATACGCATGAGCGATTCGTTCCAGCCAATTGTGCGGGGACGTGAAATTCTGCGGAATCGGCTCCTGTGCGCGTGCTCGATCAATGCCCTGGCCCAGCGGCGACCAGCGCAGAATATCCTGTGATCTAAAGATGAGCAGCGTCCCCAGCGCAAAAATGGGCGTGAGCCAGATCACGAGGAACGGCGAGATCAGCATTGCCAGCGGCAAGATCACCCGCGCTTCACGAAACGAGCGCCGCCGTAAAAAGGCGATGGTGCGATCCCCTGACCACACCGCGATCACCAGCCCGGCCAGCATCATCGGCCAGTAAATGCTGAAGCCCCACAGACTCGCCCATAGCAGAAACGCCGTGAGACACATCAGCGAAAACGTCACCCCCGCTACCGCCAGGGGCATCACCGTCGGCAGTCGCCAGCGGTTCGGGGCGGGAATAGCATCATGTTCGGACTTCTGCTCATTGATGAGGGGGACGAGACGGGCGATCTTCTCATTAAACTGCCGCCGCATATCGATGATCGACACGGCCGCTTTTTGCAGTTCGTCCAGCGCAATCGGCTGATTGTTGGTCTTGTCGGAGGACGGGATCGGATCGAATATCACCGCCTCAAACAGGATGATATGAATGGGCTTGCCCGCCTCAAGCGCGTGCTTCCATTCCAGCGCCACCCAGAGCGAATGCAGCGAGGCATACGACGCCAGCACAATCAGGCCATCGCAGGTATCCAGGCCGCGCTGAATCTCAGATGACCATTCACAGCCCGGCTCAAGCTGTTGCAAATCAAACCAGATGTTGAGGCCCGCCTTTTGCAAACCGAGCACAGCGGCCTCAGCAAAATACAATTCCTGGCGCGAATAGCTGAAAAAATAGAGGGGTTTCATATGACCTGACTGAGGTTCAATGGCAGCTTCTCAATTTTATTCACGAATGCTTTCTCTTGCCAGAATTGGGCGTAAGGTAGGCATGAGTGCTGTTGGCTCAGCCACTGGAATAAATGGATTTTCTGATCTTCTGCGAATCAATCGAAGCCAAGATAAGCCATAATGACGCTCTGATGCTCTTGTCTCGTGCGAAGCCGTTGACCATAGCCCACAAGGCTGACAGGGTTGCATTCACTCTGCTTGGCTAAATAACCAATGGTGCATGTCTCGATTTTGTGATCGTTTTGGTTTAGAAAATCAAATTTGGAAGCCCAATTTCTGGTAATCATTCACCTATCCATGCGTGGAAAAAAGACGTGCACAAAGAGCTAAAGAATAGTACACTCAACGCATGAAGACACGACGCCAAGAACTCGAAGACCTCGATAAAAAGACGC
>DAOTUR010000847.1:0-3284 GCA_034436915.1 Anaerolineae bacterium | reverse complement strand
GCGTGAGAAGATCGAATACAAAGCGGAGCGACGTGGCGTGCCCCTGGAATTCGTGGACGCCCGCTATACCTCGCAGCAGTGTTCGTGTTGTGGGCATACCTGTCGCTCCAATCGGCCCAGCCAGAGTGTCTTCAAATGCGTGTGGTGTGGGCATACAGCCGATGCGGACACGAACGCGGCGGTCAACATCGGACGCCGGGCGGCTGTCATTCCGCCATACGCGGTGTGTGTTTTGGGTTTCAAGCCCACCATAACTGCAAGCCCCCGCCTTTAGGCGTGGGGTATCTGACATCATTGGTTCATCCGCCGCAGCGCCAGCCCCAACACGATGATCGCCAGCCCCCACAAGGCCCACATCACGCCGCCGATCTGGAGCGCCCGCGCCCACAGCGTCGGCTGAAATGACAGCGTAACCGTGCTGTCGCCGGACGGAACCTGCACCGCCCGAAACATGACGTTGGCCCGTTCAACAGGCGCGGGCTGCCCATTGACCGCCGCGACCCAACCCGGATACCACGCCTCTTTAATGATGAGAGTGCCATCCTGGGGATTGTCTTTGATGCTGATCGTCATGTCCGTATCGTCGTAGGACGTGATTTTCACGCCTTCGCTGTAGCGCGAGTGGCGTTCTCGATCTAATCCGTGAGTGATGGGCCTCTCGATATGGATCACATCCCGCGATGGATCAGCGGCGAGATCACGCAAAGCCTCTTCGCTGCCATTCCAATCATCTGCGCGTAAGAGCGGCGCAAACGCGATATATGGCTCACGGGCCGAGCGTGTCTGTGAGGTGGGCGGCGTGTAAATTTTGATATCGCTCGACAGGCGGCGTGTCCAGCCCTGCGGTACAGTCTGCTGGAAGAGATGGTTTTGCGTGTTGACGAACGTCACCGCAATGAGCGTTGAATCGGCGGGCCATGTGCCTGTGAACGCGGCCTGATCCAGCAGCATCGGCGCGGTGAGCAGAGCGCGGCTGATCGTGCCATCGGGCGTGCTTTTGACCGTCTCCCATGTCACCATTTCGCCGTTGATCGCGCTGATGGGGACAGCGCCCGTGTGCAGTACATAAATAGCATCGGTGTAAAACGCGGCGCTGGCCGTATACGTCGCGGCGTTTTGCCCGGCGAAGGCGGTATCGTAGGCGATGCCATCCACCCAGATATCATGCGTCTTATCCAGGATGAGATAATCAATGCCCGCCGCCTCTAAAAAGGTCGGCTTGGGCAGACATGCGCCGTAACACGTCGGTTGGGCCAATGCCTCCCCGATGCGGCCATCAGCGATTCGCATCATGCCCGCGGGCATGAGCAGGCTCGTCCACTGGGCATAGGCCATCGTGGGCAGGATGCCGCCGCCGTAGCCATCGGCAGAGGGAATATGCCATGTCAGCGGCAAATTGGATGACACGGCCTCCTGCTTTTTGACCGCCGTGAAGCCAATATCCGCCGCCGCTGCATCCATGCCGACCTGGGCAAAGCGGGCATCCCAGGAGGCTTTATCGCCGGGATCAAAATACAGCAGCGTAATCGGCAAAATGCGCCCATCAACCACCTTGTCCGCGCCCCAGGCCCGCAGTTGATCGACGGTAAACTGCTGCTGCTCATACACATCACGCGGCGCGAGATCGTTATAGGGCATGATCTGCGACGCACCCCACAGTTCCCCCATCACCACGAGACACGCCAGCCCGCCGCGTCCGCGCCCCAATGGAAGGACGATGAGGCCGATCAGGGCCGCGCCCGCGATGGCCCAGGCCAGCAGTGTGCCATTCGAGGGCGTCAGAGCGCCCGTCATATCTTCGGGGGCGATGATGGTGACGAGGCGCGTGAGGAGCATGAACAGCGCCAGCGCCGCCACAATCAGTAGCAGGCGCAGGCGGGCGGCAGATGAGAGCACAAACACGCCCTGTATCGATATGCGTTTTTCTCCCCCGATGGGAAGAAGCGCCTGCACGCCCAATCCGGCCAGCATCGCGCTACCCAACGCAAACAGCGACATCCAGCGGGCCGGCACGCGAAAGAGATTGAAGCCCGACCATTCCGAGAGCGTATAGTACAGCGGATTGTAGCGGCCCGCCGCAAAAAATAGGCCAATGCCTGCGATCAGCATCCATGTCCAGCGCTGCCGCCGCCATGCCTTTGTGTCGGGCGCAAACATGCCCCACAGCATCAGGCCCAGGCCGATCACGCCGACAGTGCCGATATATTCGCCAAACAGCAAGCCATCATACGAGGGCAGCAGTGTGCGTCCGAGGTAGGTGGGCGGCAGAGAGAAGGCGGTGGCCTGGGGCGCGGTAAAGCCGTGTCCGCCGCGAATCGACAGGCCCGTCAACTCCATCGAGGGCAGAAGCTGCGGAATCGCCAGCAGCACGGCCATGACGACTGCTACCGCCAGAATTATCAGGGCGGCCCCCAGGCGCACGAGGCGCGTGGGCGGGTGGAAGTGCTGGCCCATCGCTGATAGGCCGTAGACGCTGGCATACAGGCCCAATCCGACGCCGCTCATGAAGACTGTTTGCGTGTGGCCGCTGTAAATCTGGATGGCAATCGCCGCCGCCAGCAGCAGCAGTATGAGCAGCCCGCGAATGCGCCGCCGCCACGAGCGCTGTTCCAGCCAGGCCGCCAATGTGCTGTGCAGCAGCGCAAACAGCCAAGGCATCCACGACAGGCCCTGCAATTGATTGACACCCTCAACATGTGCGCCGATGAAGCCGCCACCGCCGTAGAGAATGCCCGCCATGACGGCTGACCAGCGCGATGAGTCGGGCTGCGTGCGGCGAAAGAGGACATAGACGCCAAACGCGGCAAAGATCACATGGGCAAGGATGCTCACGCGCACCTGATCGGGGACAGCCAGCGGCGTGACGACCCAGTTGGGCGGGTAATACGTCCCCACCTGCGGATCGGCCAGCAGCGGCGCTCCCATGAACAGATCGGGCGTCCAGAGGGGCAGATGTCCGGCGCGAAAGGCTTCGGTGCGGACGGCCCAATAGGGATAGAAGTAGCTGAAGGAATCGCCGCGTGCCAGGATCAGGCCGCTGAAGGCCAGACGCTGATAGATGAGCAGAACGCAGGCAACGAGAAGACACAGCGGCACAAGGCGGCGAATCATCATCGAATCGGCGCGAGAGACCCCTGCCTTTAGGCATGGGGAGGGAGAGCGCCGTGTCCTTTCTGGTAGGTATAGCCGTCAGAGTGGTGAAGCGTTTTGAGATGTTTGTGCGATGCCGTGACTTTGCCGAGCGCTGTCACAAGATCAAAGCGTCCTGTGGCGCGGCAGGCCAC
>DAOTUR010000846.1:0-4185 GCA_034436915.1 Anaerolineae bacterium | reverse complement strand
ACAGCGGTGTATCGCGCAGACGGATGCTTTGTGTGGGCCGCACTGGATCGAAAGGACAGTGCTGTAAACATGCCCGGCGTATTTACGTCGTCGAACTCCTACAGATGCGCGCTCTATCCCGACTGTACCAAACGCCCTCAATTCCCTGATGTGGGACATCGTTTCTCCTAAAGGAGGTTTTGGAACGGTGTTTTGGCAAGCCACACAGGGGTATTGAGCGCAGATCGTCGTGGATGGGACAGCGAAAGCTGTGCTACCGGAAGGGTCAACGTCTCGAGGTCATGGTTCAGATGTTTCTGAGCTGTGCCGGGGCGCATCCAGGCAACAACCTGCGCGTAAGGGCGTTTTTTCTTCTCTTTAAAACAATGGCATTTCTCAAGCGTTGAACAGTCTGATCAAGACTGCCATCGCTCTTTTTGCGTTTCTGTTTTCCTTCAATTCGACCTTTTCTACTCCTATGCGAGGTTTCATCATGAACACAATCACGATTCACACCGATGGCAGCTGCGAAACACAAACCCGTCTCGGCGGTTGGGTGGCTGTCTTAAAATGTGGCACTCATCAGCGTGTCTTACAGGGCCATGCCACCGATACCACTGTCAATATCATGGAACTCACCGCTGTCATCGAAGCTCTGCGGGCGATTAAGCAGGCAGGATCAATGGTGCAGGTCTTTGCCGACTCCAATTATGTGGTCAAGGGTGTCAATGCGTGGTTGTCGGACTGGATCAAGCGTGGCTGGAAAAGCGCCCAGGGCAAGCCCATTGCCAATCAGGATCTCTGGCAGCAGTTGAAGACCCTGTTGGATCAACATCAGGTGACGCTGACATGGATTCCGCGTGAACAAAACACACAGGCGGATCAACTGGCCCAGGCCGCACTCATTGCTCAAAACACCCCAACCCCATCGGACGAGCCACCAGCCCCAATCCCACAACCGATCACGCACATCATGATTGCCGGCAGTCGTTATGCCACGCGCGAGATGAACCACTATGCCCGTCGTGTTGTGCGTCGTGCGGCGCAGCTCGGACATGTGATCGTTGTCGGGGATAACCCGAAAGGCGTGGATCTGGCGGTGGTGCAGGCCTGTCGTCACTTGAAAGCCAAAGTTGTGGTGGTCGGTGTTGCCAATTTTCCGCGCAATGGCGGCTGCAAGCACGGCAGTTATGTCAAAGTCGAGCGCGATACCTATCGTGGCATGGGTGGGAACCTGCTGGATGCCTATACGGTTCGTGATCGTTACATGGCCGATATGTCACAACTCGGTGTGTTCGTGTGGGATGGTCGCAGCCGTGGCACAAAAGTCGGCCACGACTATATGGCAAGCCGTGGCAAACAGGCTCATCTGATCAACTTTGCGAAGGAGACGCATCGTGGCTGACACACACATCATTGCGGTTCATACCTATGGATCGCAGCGCGTCAAACATCCGCGAACCAAGCAGATGATCAGTGCTCACAAGATCGGTTATACCAGCGCTGCGCCGGATGTCTTACTGGCTTTGTATGGCTCCAAAGCCCATGATGTCTCATCGAAACAGGCGTCTTACCGTTACATCCAGATTGACGGTGAGACCTCTGTGCGACATGGTTATCTGCTGCTCAAACTGACAAATGATGAACTGGCACAGGCGGAAGCCGTGACACGTCAGCATCAGCGGGCGGCGGTGTATCGCTGGCACGACAATCGCTGGTTGGAATTCCCACATGGACGAAATCCAGCCTATTCGGACCTGATAGGGCGATCCGGTCCTGACTTCGATCCGTCAGGCTATCGGCCTGTCTCACCGTCCACAGGCGAAAAGGAGACGGCTGTCGAAGGGATCCGCGCGGAAAAGATTCAGCGCAGCCCGACGGAGAAACCCTGGTTCTGGCTTCTCGGTGAGACCTATCCATACCGTGAAACACTCAAACGCTACGGCGCACGCTTCAGCAGCAAACGGCGGGCCTGGTATTACACAGGCTGGGAGCTACCAGAGGCGATTCAACAATTGATCACAGCCTCGGTTGATGCCACGCCTGATCCTCCAACGGACATCGTTCCAACGATGAGTCCAGCCCTGCAAGAGGCGATCCTTGAAGTGCTCGGACGCGATGACGAGGCAGAAGCAACCTCTTGTCCTGTACCCACCGATCTGTCCCTCAGTCAGACATCTGAGCCAGCACGTTTACCTGATGACACCGAGACACCACCGATTCGGGTCATCCAACCTGTGCCATTTCCGGTTGAGGGTCAACCCTTAGATGCCATTCAGTCGGCTATCGTGCAAGCCAAGTCTTACACAGCCCCTGTCTTACAGCGCTCTTCCTCTGGGGATGGCAAGCGAATGCTGCGGCAGATTGGTCAAGCCTGTGTCGGTGAACTCACGGGTAGCATCAGCGGCAATGTGTACTGTTTTGGGTACGCGGTTCATGATGGGATGTGCGTCTTCGTCAATATGGGTGGGCCACGCACCGCCGTTGAAGCCATCCGTGCGAAGCTCTCTAAAGGAGACATCGTGTCGGTCACACCCTGGGATGGGCCAGCGGTTGAACTCACGGCGGGCGAAGGCAATACAGGCCTGTATCACGATTTCTTCGCCAATATCCCCGAAGCGAAGTTCACCTCGCTCATTCTGTGTCATGACTGGATGGTGACACCCAACTACGGTGGCAAAGCGACCACCTTTATCCTCCGCACCGATGAAGCCCAGGCCATCGCCAAGCTCAAGCAGCATGTGACTGAACTCGTGAAAATTCCTGTCTTCGATGACTGGGCGAGCTACCTCTATCACGCAGGACAGACCGCGATGCTCGTTCGCCCAACAAAATCCGAAGGCGGGATTGATCTCCTGACTGTGGATCTGGATGTGGATGCCTGGACACGCTTGATCACAGGCGGCCTGAGTAAAAATGTCCTTCAACTACCTTGAAGACTTCCGTTTGCGCAGATGGTACTTAACAAGCTCCTCTTGTGTTAACCATGACCAGTTCTGATTGAAAAGGGCTGTAAAGACAAGACCAGCGACGGGCCCAAAAACCTCTGGATTTCTGAGGATGATTTTGGTTGGGGTCGACCAGGTTGGACTTGGAAGGCGAACGGATACCGCAGCAACCAGCCCACGCGAAATCTCTGCCCATGTAAATCGGGGTGTGGCTTCAAATTTCTCCGGATGTCTGTCTAAATACTCATTGAAATGGTTCAGGAGAACAGATTTGAACGCCTCAAGGTGTGTCCCGCCTTCAGACGTCTCCACGGTATTGGCATAGCTGAAAATCTGCGCGGAATCCGCCTTTGAGAATTGAAACGCGATCTCAATGCTAACATTGATATCTGGTTTATCAGGGCGCGGAATCGCAAGATCTTCGCGGATATGAATGAGGTCATGCAGAGGTTTTGCCTTCCGACGCAGACTGGCGACAAATGTTTTCAGGCCCTCCGGGGCAAAGAATGTTTTCTGCCAACGCGGCTTGACCCGTAAATCAGTCAGCGTGATCGAGAGGCCCGGATTTAAGTAGGTTAGGTGCTCCGCTCGTTTTTGTAACTTCGCTCGATCAAAGTCGTTCTGATCAAAAATTGTGTAGTCCGGAACAAAGGTAAAGGTTGTGCCTGTCTCATCAGGATCAGCGAGTTCGCTTTTTGCGAGAGGCGATTGAGGAAGACCTTTTTCGTACGTTTGCTCCCATAAGAAGCCTTCACGCCGATTCTGAACCCGCATTTTAGCGGTCAATATTGTGACAACGGCTAAACCGAGCCCATGCAGCCCGCCCATAATCTGGTATTGATAGATCCCTGGCTCAAATTGAGTTTTACGCAGACCAAACGTCTGCAGCAGGGCTTGCATCTGTATGAGAGGCGTGTCTTTGTACTGTTTGACAGGTAAACCAGCACTGTTATCGCGAATCGAGATTTCCTGACCGTCCCGCAGCTCGATCCAGATGTGATCACAGCGCCCGACAAGGGCTTCCTCAACCATATGGTCAAGGACTTCATACACAAGATGATGCATGGCACGGGAATCGATGCCACCAACATACATGCCCGGACGCAAACGGACGTGTTCGAGGGACGAAAGACTACGGATGTGATCATCGTGATTCATGGGGCGTCCTCGTATTGTGCAAGACGTCTATTTTACCTCGAATTTTAAACATAAGTTCGATTTTATAGAAAGGGCATAGGCCAATGGCACGCCTTGAATC
>DAOTUR010000845.1:0-8835 GCA_034436915.1 Anaerolineae bacterium | reverse complement strand
TCGCAGTTTCGCATCATTATTGAGCAGACCATCGGCCAGCTCAGACGCTTTCAGAGTATCACCGCCACTGATCGCAATCACCGTCGTCAGCATCGCGCCCGCGTGGGCGCGATTGCTGGGCTCGTGAATCGACTGCCGCGCTTTGCCTGATCCCTGCGTGAGGGGAAGGGGCTTTCTTGTCTTTTCCCTAATTATGAAGTTTAACCATTGTCTATCTCCTGTCTTTCTCCTGCCGCAGTGCTGATTTGATCCAAGCGCTGCAGAAGTACGATCCCTATGGGCAGCCGTTTGCCGATGCCTCGCGCCGCTATGCGTATCAGTATGATCGGGCGGGCAATTGCACGCAGGAACAGGTGACGATTGGCGCGACCACGACGACCACCGCCTGGGCCTACAACGTCATCAATCAAATTCAGATGCAGAGATTGGCGCGAATGCCCCGACGACCTTCAACTATGAACGGACGCCTGACCAACGATGGCATGCTGACCTACACCTGGAATCGGGCGGACAGGTCAAGTGATAGCAGGCGGAGGAAACGTGGCGGTAGAAGGAGACCAATCCAGAGTGGGAGCTAGGCTGTGTCATAAGCGACGTAGGATCGATTGTGAGAAAAGATGGGACGAAAAAGAGCAGCGACGACGGCGAAAATCTCTCTCGCCTTTTTCAGGTGTCGGGCCGATTTTTTGTTATATAAATCAACTTATTCAGTTCAGGTAATCTAAAAACCGTAATATCTGCATTCAGAGATAAACGATAGATGAGTGAAATGCGTTCGATTTGATAAAAAGGCATCTGAAACAATACTGTTTTAAATTTATTACATTGAGTTTAATCGCGCTCTCCGCCAGAATTCGCCCCAAAAGAGTCCTGTACAGTGGCCCCGCCGCCGCCACAATCCCGCCAAACTCTGGCCCAAATGCATCCATCCCCGCGTCAGGTGAGTGATCAAATGAGGGCCGAAAACCCGCCATATACGCCCTCATTTTTCCGGCCTATGACTCGCAGCGGGCAGATTGGCCTGTGTTTAACAAGTGTGCAACGCAGGGCCACATTGTCCTGTTTTGTGACATCCACAGCAAAAAAGTTTATCGACATACTACGCACTGATTGAGCACACGAAGCTCGGTTTCGATGATACCCCGAATTCAAATCACCCTCACAGGTAGGATGTCAGTACCCAGATCTGCGTAGGAAGATAGTAAACAGGACAGTATAGACTGTTAAAAATCAACACTTATCGACACCCATTTCATCTCAGATGCTTATCGTACACTTTTTACCTTTTGTGGTCGGGAGGCTGTGTTGGCGACTTACGCCCTGGGAAACGTCCAACCTGCGTGATAGACCCTGATACCCATCAGATGAGATCACAAAGTCCCCTCTTCGATGGAAGAGGGGATTTTGTGATCTGAGAGAGCGTGTTGAGGGTAACGATCATCATAACAGTGTCGCCGTGAACATCGTTCACTGTTAAGACTATGCCCACTGATTTTTGAGACACGGCAACCAACTTACGCCCATAAGACTTTATAAAACCTAATAAGTAAAGCTATCTAACCTTAAAACGATGTTAACGACGGAGGCTTATGCTAGAAAAGTTGAGTCAGGGAAGCCTGGCCGAAACGCTGGTCATGAAACCATCGCCGAGGTTATATCTGCTGATCTACAAATCACCAGAAATAGTTAGGGAGTAGAAACTTTATGATACGTCGTTTGTTTCTCCGCTTGATCCCGCTTACAGTGCTGTTACTTCCAATGGCTTTGTCCGCGCAAACAATGACTTATTCGCAGTCACCGACGCTTGATGCCCAGGTCGCAGCAGGCACACTCGAATCCGTTGAAAAACGCCTGCCAGAACAACCCCTGGTTGTCGAGCCAATAGAGCTTGGTGAGTATGGTGGCACTTGGCGTCGGCTGATGACGGGTGTCGGCGATGATGGCAACCTGGAACGCACAACGAGCTATGAACCGCTCGTGCGCTGGGACACGGATTACAACCTGGTCATTCCAAATATTGCCGAACGCTGGGAAGTCAGTGAGGATGGACGTGAGTTCACCTTCTATCTGCGCCCTGGTATGAAATGGTCCGATGGCGTCCCTTTCACTGCCGATGATATTCGCTTCTGGTATGAAGATGTTGCCAATAATGTTGATCTGAACCCCAGTGGCATGGATTTTCTCCAGGTGGCCGGGGAAACAGCCAAGTTTGAAATGGTGGATGATTACACGGTAAAGTTCACCTTCACCGAACCGGCGGGTTTGTTTCTCTCACAGTTGGCGGCTCCCTGGGGCACTCAAGTGGCCTACTTTGCACGCCACTACTTTGAGCAGTTCCACCCCACCTACAATCCTGATGTCATTGCGGATGCCACAGCCGAAGGGTTTGAAAGCTGGGTTCCTTACTTCCAGAATCGCGGTGGTGACATCTATAATCCGTCACGCTGGTCGCCTGAAGTACCGACGCTTGACCCCTGGATGGCCGAAAACGCCTTGCAGAGCGACACGACCCAGCTTTCCCTGGTGCGTAACCCGTATTACTGGAAGGTTGATCCCGAGGGCCGTCAGTACCCCTATATTGATCAAGTGACCTTTGACGTTGTGCCGAATGTCGAGAACATGGTTTTGCGTGCTGCCAATGGGGAAGTCGACATGCAGGAGCGCCATATCAACTCGCTTGATAACCGTGCGTTCTTTGCCGATAACCAGGAAGCGGGCGATTATCATTTCTATGATCTTGTCTATACAGGCAGCAACAGCCTCGTCATTCAGCTGAATCTCACCTCCCGTAATCCATCCCTGCGCACCATCTTCCAGAATCGTGATTTTCGTGTGGCCCTGTCCTACGCGATTAACCGTCAGGAGATGATTGACACGCTGTATTTTGGGACTGTGACGGCGGCGCAACCCGCCCCGCTACCAGGGACCGCGCTCTACAATGAGCGCCTGGCAACCCAGTACACCGAGTACAATGTCGAACTTGCGAATACGATGTTGGATGATGCGGGCTTTGCCGAGCGTGACAGCGAAGGCTTCCGTCTTGATGCTGATGGCAAGCGGATTAGCTTCGTCATGGTGTTCAGCGAGTCACCCGTTGAAGCAGCTCAGGCGATTGAGTTCTTACAGAAGTATTGGCGTGAAGTCGGGATTGATATGCAGCCGCGCCAGCTTCCGCGTGAAGCGTTTGACGAAATGGTCTACAGTAACAGCCATGATGCGTCCCTGTGGAGCGGCGAGGGTGGTATTCGTCCGATTGGTCGCCCCCACAACTATATGCCCTATGACAACAATGCGTGGTTCGCCTCCGCCTGGGGCACCTGGTCCGAATCCCCTGATAGTCCAAACGCCGAAAAACCCACCAATGCCGGGGCACTGCGTCAAATTGAATTGTTTGACCAGATCAAGGAAACCGCTGACCAGGCCAAACAGGAAGAGTTGATGGCCGAGATTCTCGAGATCTCCGCCGATGAATTCTGGGTGCTTGGCATCAGCGTTCCCAATCCAAGTTATGGAATTGTTCGCAATAACTTCCATAACGTCCCGGATGTCATGCCAATGGCGTGGGAATGGCCGACGCCTGCACCAGCCAATACCTTCACCTTCTTCTTCCGCAACTAGAGTCACTATCTGACACAGTGGGCATGGAAGTCTAAAGTCTCCATGCCCACTGCGTCACCGAGGCTGTCATTGTGAGTCGCTATCTGCTACGCCGTGTTCTGATGAGCCTCGCGACGATCCTGGCGCTCAGCCTTGTCACGTTTATCATAATCGACCTGCCGCCGGGGGATTACGTCACGACCTATGCCTCTGAACTCAGGCGGCGCGGCGATCAGGTGGACGACAACACGCTCGACGTATTACGAGAACGCTACGGATTTGATCAACCTCTTTTGATCCGCTATGCCAAATGGATGATTAACCTCGCGCAGGGCGATTTTGGCCGTTCCTTCCTCTACAATCAGCCTGTTTCTGAACTCATTGGTGAGCGTGTGCTGCTCACAGTCATTGTGTCAAGCATTGCGTTGGTGTTTTCCTGGGTCATCGCGTTTCCCATTGGCATTTACTCGGCGCTGCACCCCTATTCTCTCCTGGACACGATATTTACCCTCATTGGTTTTATTGGCCTAGCTGTTCCCAACTTTTTGCTGACACTGATTGTGATGTATATTGCCTTTCGCTATTTTGGGATCACCATCGGCGGCTTATTTTCGCCGGAATATGTGAACGCCCCCTGGAGTGCTGCCCGCGTCCTGGATTTACTTCAGAATCTTGTCGTCCCTGTGTTTATTCTCAGTCTCTCCGGCACAGCCGAACTCATCCGCATTTTACGGGCCAACCTGCTTGACGAGCTGCATAAACCTTATGTGATGACGGCCCGTGCGAAAGGCTTGTCAGAGCGGGCGGTGATTTTCCGCCATCCAGTACGCGTCTCTTTGAATGCCTTTTTGAGTACAGCCGGATGGATTTTGCCCGATCTTGTGTCTGGGTCGGTCATTGTGGCCACCATCCTGGGCTTACCCTTGATCGGCCCGCTCTTGCTTCAAGCGCTCACGGTGCAAGATATGTACCTCGCAGGGGCGCTTATTCTGATCCTGGGTATCCTCACGATTATTGGCACGCTGATCTCCGATTTACTCCTGGCATGGTTTGATCCGCGCGTGCGGATCTAGGCGTGTTATGTACTTTCACCCTCGACCCCACTCCCAAGAATTGGGAGTGGGGAGACAAACAAGGCAATTTCTACACGATGGATTTGCGGGCAGGCGTCCTGCATCCCTCGATCACGGGGCCGGGGCTGAGGGGTAAAAATGATAAGCGATCCAAAACTCAGGTTCGAAAGTAAAACGTTCGATGTCTAAGCCTGTCGAGTTAGGTCCACAGACGTCTGTCTCCGCTGTTTCGTCGAGGCGATCTCTCTGGCAGCGGTTTCGTCGGCATCGGCTGGCCGTTGTGAGCGCGTTTCTATTGATTCCATTTTATGCGGCCCTTTTGATTATTGAATTTTTTGCGCCACACCCCTTAGAGTATTCAAAGAGTGATGCTGTTTACTCCCCGCCCCAGTCAATCTATATACTGCGCCTTGATGCCGATCAGCGACCCATTATTGGGTTGTTCACCTATCCTTTTGCCTCCACAGTAAACACACAGGAGATGCGGCGCATCTATACCCAGGATGAAAGCACGATTATTCCGCTTGGCTTTTTTGTCCAGGGATCGTCATATCGTTTGTTGGGTCTGATTGAAACGGATCTTCATTTTTTTGGGTCACAAGCGCCGGAGCAGCCGTTCTTCTGGTGGGGCGCTGATCGCCTGGGACGCGACGTTTTTAGCCGCGTTCTCTACGGGGCGCGCATTTCGCTCTCGATTGGACTTGTTGGCGTGACCATTAGTTTTGTTGTCGGAATTATTTTGGGCAGTTTATCGGGCTACTGCGGGGGTTGGATCGACACGCTCATTCAACGGACGATGGAGTTTATACGCTCCCTCCCCACGATACCGCTCTGGCTTGGCTTAGCGGCGGCCCTCCCTCTCACATGGTCGCCGCTTCAGGTGTATTTTGTGATCAGTCTTATTTTGTCGCTTGTTGGCTGGACGACCCTGGCGCGGGTCGTGCGCAGTCGCTTCCTTGCTATCCGCAACGAAGATTACATTGTCGCTGCCCGCAGCATTGGATGTACCCCTCGGCAGATCATTTTCAAACATATGCTGCCCAGTATGACCAGTCATATCATTGCCGCCATCACCCTCGCTCTTCCAAACATGATTCTGGCTGAAACGGCCTTGAGTTTTCTGGGCTTAGGGCTGCGTCCGCCAACAGTCAGTTGGGGTGTGCTGCTGCAAGAGTCACAGAGCCTCCGCGTGATCTCGTCGGCTCCCTGGATGCTTTTCCCAGCGTTCGCCGTTGTCGTCACCATTCTGGCGTTTAACTTTGTTGGCGATGGCTTGCGCGACGCTGCCGACCCCTATGTTTAGGTCCCAATCACCCGCTTGAGGGTCTCGGCATCGTCCGACAGGATTGCATCCACATGCATGTCGGCCATTCGGCGCATTGTGTCGGCGTCATTCACGGTCCAGGCCCATGTTGCCAGGCCATGACTGCGCGCTTCGTCAATAAGTTCAGGCGTAAGGGTCTCATGTTGATGACTCAAAAAATTCGCTCCGACAGCAAGGCACTGCTGGCATAATTTCCAGGCGCTGAGAGAACCATCCTGCGGGGTTGGATCGAAGTTAGTCGTTAACGTCGGCTCCGCTCTCCGAACAGCAAGCAAGCAAGACCCATTAAAAGAAGCGATTGAAGCATTCTGCAAAAATTTCCGTCTTTGCAATAAAGAAACAGTGGCGACGGCTGTCTCCAAAAACTCTTCGGGTGTCTCGCCTTTAATCTCAATACAAAGCCGTGTTGTCGTCGGTCTCACGAGATCGAGGACGTCATCTAATGTAGGAATGCGCTCCCCAACAAACGCCGAGCCAAACCAACTACCGGCATCCAGTTGTTTTATATCATTCCACAATTGCGTGCGAAATGGGCCTGATCCGTTGGTACAGCGATCAGCAGTCTCGTCATGACTCACAATCAATACATCATCGCTGGTCATCACAACATCAAGTTCGATCCAATCGACGCTGATGTTTACCGCAGCCTGAAACGCGCTGAGTGTGTTTTCCGGATATGAAGCAGACACGCCGCGATGGGCAACAATGTAGGGCCGCTTTGGCATAAGAATTCCTCTGTCGCTTTATCGATTATCTAGAGGCATTATGCATCTGCTGCAATAAAAACAGTCTAAAAGACGGTGTTGGTTTCTTAATGTGATCTCTCAGGGATTAGAAATAGGGTCTGACGTGCCCAGGGCATATTACACCCTTTAACGAAGCTTTACAGTCGGATAACGCGACCTGGACGGTTGGACAGTACAATGCCTTGTCTTATAAAGCACGCCCTATATGCGCAGCATTTGATACGTTGTTTATCTGCACCATCGCAACGTTGCAATTTACAGGGATTATTGGGAGCGTCTATCGTGCGTCCTTCACCATTTGATAAGTCAGGTCGTTTTTATCGCGGCAATTTGCACTCGCATTCAACTCACTCCGATGGTGAAAAGTCAGCGGAAGATGTTTGTCGGACTTACCGTGAGCTGGGATATGATTTTCTGGCCATTACTGATCACTTTATGGATCGATTTGATTATCCTGTGACGCCAACGACTTCGTTTTGGTCCGATGGCTTTATTACCCTGTCTGGGGCGGAACTCCACGCCGGTGAGATCGAGATGGGAGGATTCTGGCATATTCTTGCGGTTGGCCTCCCGAATGACTTTCAACCAAACCTGCCAGGTGAGAGCGGCCCTCAGATTGCGCAGCGTGCTGTAGAGAGCGGCGCATTTGTTGCTGTCGCGCATCCTGCGTGGTATGGTGTGAGAGAGACGGATGTTCTCTCTTTAGGCAAAGTTCATGCCATTGAAGTGATAAATGGGCTGTGTGGTGATTTCAATGACCGCGAGAATTCCTGGTATTTATTTGACCAGCTGACAGCCCAGGGCCATCGTTATGGAGCCATCGCAACGGATGATGCTCACTTTGACCCTCTACATCAGGATGTGCAGCGCGGATGGGTATGGGTCAAGGCCCAGTCACTTACGTCTGCTACCCTCTTGAACGCACTAAAGGTGGGAGATTATTACAGCAGCACTGGCCCCATGTTCTTTGACATTGATATTGAGCGGGGTCGCTCTTTGCGGCTGCGCTGCTCACCCGTAAATCACATCATTGTCAGCGGGAAAGGCTCAGAGTCGGTAGCCTTTCATGGCAATGGCCTTATGGCGGCGGACCTGTCGCTGGTGGATTGGAAGAGTGATTACTGCCGTATCACAATACGTGATCGACATGGGGAAAAAGCGTGGTCCAACGTCATCTGGTTTGATGATAAATCATAGACAGCTCAGCAGCGCCGTGTTCACAATCAAGTGCGACAAATCATTGAAACGGTGAATGGACAGTTGGTCGAGCAGTTTGATATAGAACGCAATTACGCGCACATGTTTGAGGGCTTATGTACGCGCCTGTTGAGCAAGCTCACGGCACATACGCTTCTGATCTCTCTCAATCGTCTGTTAGGAAACGCCTATCCGCTCCATATTAAGGCGTTAGCGTTTCCTAGCTATACTCTAAAAGGTCATAAATTGCGTTTTGTCAAAGCGCTGAAAACGCAATGTTAAGAGGGTTTTTAAAGCCGCTCGATGTGTGGTGTGGGTTTGGGCCAAGCACGAGAGGATGGCGGTTTTGAAAGGCGTAAACTCGGCATAATAAGTCGAGTAGAGGCCGTCCTTCTTGACGAACTTCCACAAGCGCTCGATCAAATTCAGGTTGGGCGAGTAGGGCGGCAGGAAACATAATTCAATCTGCAAACGAGCGGCGGTGTCCATGACTAACGCACAGCGCTGATAGCGGGCATTGTCCAGCACGACACTGATGGGCAGGGCAAGGTTCAAAGCGCTGAGTTTGTGCAGAAGTTGACACACTTCCTGTGACGTGATGTAAGTGTCATTAGTAATCGTCACCAGCTCATGTGTAATGGCATTCAGTGCCCCCAGCACATTAAACCGCTGCCGTCCGGTCGGGGCCTTGATAAACAGGCGGCTGATGCTCCACAGAAATCCCAAAAACGGGGCCAAGACAAAGTGGGCCGCATCCACGAAAAACACCGCCCGTTTGCCCGCCCGCGCCTCGTCCAAACGCGGCTCCAGCACCTCTTTGAGGTAGGCCGCCTGTACCTCTGGATCGGCTTTGGCCGGGATCATGCCGACTTTCCGACAGCGTAAGTGCAGTTTTTTT
>DAOTUR010000844.1:0-7107 GCA_034436915.1 Anaerolineae bacterium | reverse complement strand
CCGGCAAGGCGCTCAAGGCCAAAGCCAGCGAGATCGTCATTCGCTTCAAGCGTCCGCCGCACGTGATGTTCTCGCTGCTGCCCGATGCTCGCCTGACGCCGAACGTCCTGGCGATCAGCATCCAGCCGGATGAGGGGATTAATCTGCGCTTTGAGGCCAAAGTGCCGGATGGCGATCAGGCGATGGCGTCGGTAGATATGGATTTTCGCTACAAAGACGCCTTCCCCAATCAGCCCATCCCGCAGTCGTATGAGCGTTTGCTGCTGGATGCGATGGAAGGCGATCCGACACTCTTCACGCGCAGTGATGAGGTCGAGGCGGCCTGGAAGATCATTGATCCCGTGCTCCAGGGCTGGGAGACACCCGAAGCGCCGCCGCTGGTCATTTACGAGCGCGGATCGTGGGGGCCGTATGATGCCGATGAACTGATTGAGTTGGATGGGCGCGAGTGGCATCTGTACTGTCAGCCGCATCAATAATCCACCCAGGCGAGAGGATCGACCATGCGTGAACTTGAGATTTACGATACGCCCACTGACGTGGCTGAGGCGGCGGCCCGCCTGATCGTGCAGACGATTCAGCAGGCGATTGATGATCACGGGCGCTGTACAGTCGCTTTCACAGGCGGCAAAACGCCGGAGAGCCTGTACAGCCGTCTGGCCGATGCCTACCGCGTGGATATCGATTGGCGCTTTGTCCATGCCTTCTGGGGTGATGAGCGGCCTGTGCCGCCCGATGACCCTGAGAGCAACTATGGCATGGCCCAGCGCACGCTGCTCCAGCATGTCCCGATTCCCGCGCAGCAGGTGCATCGGATGCGCGGTGAAATCGCAGCAGAGGACGCCATGCATGAGTATGAGGCGATTCTGCGCCGTGAGTTGGGCGCTGTGCCGCGCTTCGATCTGCTCATGCTTGGCATGGGCGATGATGGACACACCGCGTCGTTGTTCCCCCAGACCGAAGCACTGCATGAGCCGACGCGCTGGGCTGTGCCAAATCCTGTGTCGAAGCTCAATCAGACGCGCCTGACGCTGACGTATCCGGTCTTGAATGTGGCGGCGCTGGTGCTGTTCATGGTGACGGGCGAGAAAAAGGCTGAGATTCTCAAAACTGTGCTGGAAGGGCCGTATGATCCGTTCATGTGGCCCTCACAGGGAGTTCTGCCAAAAAATGGGCGGCTGCTGTGGTGGGTAGATGCCGCCAGCGCCGCCCATTTGCGCTCTAACGCTGCGACAGCGGGATGGGCTGGCACGATTCCCGAATCACCAACTGGGGAGGGATGAGAATCTGCGGGATGGAGGCCGGGGCGGTCTTGGAGAGCAGAATTTCCAGCACCGAAACCAGCGTGTGACACACATCCGGGATGGGCTGGCGCAGCGTCGTCAGGGCGGGTTTCATATATTGGGCCAGCGGCGAATCATCGAAGCCAATCACCGATAGATCGCGCCCGACGATGAGGCCGTTACGGGCGGCTTCATTCATCACCCCAATCGCCACAATATCGCTCAGGCCGATGATGGCGGTGGGCCGTTCGTGGGCAGGCTGACGCAGCCAGTATTGCACAGCCTCTTTGCCCGCCTCTTCGGTATCACTCCCGTGATACACCAGCGAGGGATGAACGGACAGGCCCGCTGTCTGCATCGCCTTGTGATAGCCCGCCAGACGATAGCGTCCGGTGGTCGATTCGAGCGACCACGCAATAATGCCAATGCGCCGATGGCCCAATTGCAGCAGGTAATCCGTCGCCTGACGAATGCCATCCTCGCCATCAATATCGACATACGGGAACTGCCAATCGAGATTGGAGCGCCCAAATGCGATGAAGGGGAAGCGCGACTGCATCAGGAAAGGCACGCGCACATCATCGATCAGCGTGCCGGACAGCACAAAGGCATCGACGCGATGTGTGCGAATGAGTTCGTCATAGACCGGCACAGGATCGAGATGGGGATGGGTGAAGGTGAGCAGGTGATATCCGGCGCTTTCAACCGCCTGTGCCAGTGAGTAAATAAAAAAATCGAGCGCGGAGTTGACTTGGCCTTCCGGGACTTGATGCCACGCATAGCCAATCAAGCGTGTGCGGGCCGATTTCAGGTTGCGGGCGGTGATATTCGGGGTGTAGCCCACTCGCGCAATCGCCTCCAGCACGACGCGCCGTGTCTCTTCGCTGACGAAATGACGTTTGTTGTTCAGCACATAGGACACAGTGGCAATGGAGACGCTAGCTTCGCGGGCCACATCTTTGATTGTGGGCATAGGTCATGAACTCTATTCTATAAAATGGCGCTTGTTCCAGCCTGAGTATATCAAATGCCCTCCGCGCCCCAAAGTGAAACGTTTAGGTGGAATCACCAAACATGACATCCAGATTGACTCTTAAGTGGTAGATGCAGACACACGATGACGGATTGTGTCTCTCAGATATGTTCTTTCCCTGTACGATGATCGTTTAGGAATAAAGAATGTGGTTGTAGGGACAAGGCCCGCCTTGTCCAAAACGTGTCGACACAGCAGGCCGTATTCCTACACACCCATCCTCCCCACCATCCCACGCGCCTCATTTGTCTTTTAAACATCTCCTCCGTAAGATCATCTCACAGCGCTTTGATAAAAGGATTGTCCCCATGCCCTCGATGATTGTTCTCGTTGGTTCACAGCACTTGTTCGATACATTTGCCACCCTTGCGCCCACCTATACCCTCCATCACGTCACGCAGCAGGCGGGCTATATGCAGACGCTCATCACTGAGCAGCCGATCCTCGTGCTGGTGGATGGCACACGCGAGGATTGGGCTTCCTGGACATCTGTCCCCAAATCCAGCCCGGCCACGCGCCGCATTCCGATGGTGCTGCTGAGTGATGATGTCGCCCAACGTGAGAAGGCCGCCAAACAGGGCGCAGATGCGGCGCTGGCCTGGGCCAATATCGATCCGCTGCATATCGTGACCACCTATGCCACTTTGCTTGATCCCGCTGTGCAGGAGCAGCTTGTGTGTGCCTGCCAGGAGCCGCTGCCGGAGCTGGCCCAGCAGGGCATTGCCCGTTTCAATGAGGGGGAGTTCTACAAGCAGCATGATCTGTTTGAGGAATTGTGGATGAAGACGCCCGGCCCGGAACGCGATTTGTACCAGGGCATTTTGCAGGTCGGTGTGGCCTATTATCAATTGCAACGCGGCAATGCACGCGGAGGCCGCAAGATGCTGGAGCGGGCGCTGCAATGGCTGCTAAAACTCCCCGACACCTGCCAGGGTGTTGATGTAGCCGACCTGCGTCAGAATGCCCAGACTGTCCTCACGCTTCTCAACCAACCTGATTTTGAGATTGAGACATTTGATGTGCAAAATTTTAAACCTGTACGATATAGTGAGGCTGAATAGAGGTCGTAGTGTGGCCGAGCAAGGTAGGCCTGATGTGTGTTACCCAGTTGCTGCTCTTAACGCCATCATCTGTTTTTAAAGTGGGTTTCTATAAAATTCTTCTATAATGACGGTAAGCGTTCTATGTGACCGCCGCCAGCACATCCGCGACACACAGGCCCGCGAGACTGGGCAGGCTGTGGCGTGCGCCGTGTATTTTGGGCTGGCCCACGCCCAGGACGCTAAACCCTCCGGCCTCGGCTGCGACAACCCCCACCGCGCCATCTTCCAGCACGAGAATCTCTTGCGGCGGCAGCGCCATCTTCTCAGCCACATGCAAGAAGAGATCGGGCGCAGGCTTGGGACGGGTGACACAATAGGCATCGCCGATGTAGACAAAAAAATCACTCAGGCGCAGCAGTTCCAGGATCAAGCGGGCATTGCGGCTGGATGAGCCAACGGCCATGACATAGTTTTTCTCCCTGGCCTCCATCAGCAGCGGCACAACGCCGGGCAGCGGCACAACGTGTTTGATCGTTTCCATGAAATAGTAATTCTTGCGCTCCATCCAACCGCGTCGCGTCTCCTCGCTCAACTCGCGCCCCTGCAAGATATAGCTCAGGCTGTGCTCGCGTGACAGGCCGCGAAAGATATTCGGGTCTTGCGGGACGGGCAGACCCTCCTCCTCGGCAAGACGCGCCCAGGCGTGAAAGTGAAGGATGGTGGTGTCCACGAGCAGGCCATCCATATCAAAGAGTAAACCGCGAATATCAGCAGCCACGAGAAAGACGTATTCCTTTATTTTTCTATAATACGAAATAAGACCTAAAAACCTGCGACAGGTCTCATCACAGCTTGGCTGCGAAGGCACTCAATTGCGCTTTGGCATCGCCTAGCAGCGGCGCACCATGCCCGATCATAAGATTTTTCACGTCCATCAGCGCGACTTTTTTGATCGTGCGCTTGGCCTCTTCCCAATCGACGGTGGGCGGGCGCAGCGGCATCCCGATCCCGCGAATCGGCAGGCGCATGATCATATCCCCGCCGATTAATGTTCCCTCATCGGGCAAAAGCAGGCCAATCATGCCAAAGGTATGCCCTGGCAAATTGATGACCTTCGCGCCGGGGGCAATTTCATCGAGCGTCTCATCGCCATTCAATTCCCGATCAATCCGCACGGGTGGAAACACGCCGCTGCCCATTGAGCGCTGCATCATGCGCGAGAAAAACGGCAGCGTGCTGGGATCAGGCAGCGGCACAGGCTTCTGGCCGCGTGCAATCGGGGCTTCCAGACGATGCGTGTAGGTCGGCGCATTGATCTTTTTTTGTATGGCAGCCAATTCACCCGCATGGTCAATATGAGCATGGGTGAGGACGATGTGCTTGATATCGTCCCATGTCGCCCCCAGAGCTTTAAGCGCGTCTTCAATTGCTGGCGAAAAGCCCGCCACACCCGTATCCACCAGCGTGAGATCGCGGCCATTGCGGATGAGATAGGCATTGAGGAAACTGCCATATTTGAGGATGCCATAAACACGCGGTGTCAATGAAGGCATGGGTAAGGAAAGCCTTTCTTAATTGAGAGAAATTGAAATCGTAAATTTCTAAAACAAGGACATTTGATTTGTAAGGTTCCTAACACGTTTTACACTCATAGCACCATATTCTGGAACAAGCTCAATACCTATAAAATGCCGATTTAATTGCTTGGCAACAACAGCTGTAGTTCCAGATCCCATAAATGGATCAAGAATCAAATCGTTTTCCGAAGTACCTGCTAATACGCAGGTCTCGACTAATTTTGGTGGAAAAACCGCAAAATGAGCTTCACGAAACTTTCCTAAAGGAATAGTCCAAACTGTACGTTTATTTCGACCTAAAGGATGAAACGCTTGATCCCATCGTCCATTATGCAAATTGTTATTCCCTTTATTTTTCCCCAGTTCAGGAGTGCCATTTCTTTTCCCAAGATGGTTTCTTCCACCTCGCATCTTAGACTCTTCTGAAAAAGTTACATGGGGTTCACGAATTGCGTCTGCATCGTAATAGTATTGGGGAGTTTTTGCGAATAAGAACATTGTTTCATGATCAATTGTTGGTCGATTTTTTACAGAGGATGGCATAGCATTTGGTTTGTGCCAAACTATCTCACTACGGAGTATCCACCCTGTATCTTGTAAGGCCAATGCTACACGCCAGGGGATACCTAATAGCTGATTGTTTCGATACGTGTCGCCAAGATTCAACCAAAGGGTTCCATTATCCTTCAAAACATGACGTAATTCGGAGAAGAGTGAAACTAGCTTACTGATATATTCGCTTGGTTCAGATTCTCGGCCAAACTCTAGTACTTGGAGATTTTCCTGCTCTCCAGCATATTTACGATGTCCAAAATAAGGAGGACTGCTAATGATAGATTGAACATAATCTGGAGGCAGGTGTTTTGCCGCCTGCCAACTATCTCCTATAATTATAGTGTCCGTGAACGGATCAGTTGAGTTATCTATCTTGTTGAGTTCTAACAGACGGATTGACATCTATAATTGCTCTTTCTCATTTGTATTCTTCGATGTTTTACCATCGAACACATTTGCTATAAAGCTATTTAAGCCGATTTGCGCATCCGTGTCAAAAATCGAAAATTCACTAGGGGATAAATCAAATATAGAAAGATGATCTACGATGCTCGCTAGGTTTTCGGTTTCTCTTCGAGACCAGTTTTTTGCAACTATGACAACTATGAGATAATCTCTTGGGCTATTTTTCTTTGCAGCATTTATTGCAGATAATATATCGCGTGTAAATAAATGAGAATGTCCTCCACCCTCTGTTTCGCGTGTTTTAATTGGCATCAAAATACGACATGCAATAGTTCCTGAAGCATCTAACAAATTAGCACTGACATCATAACTTTCGTTCTCTATAATTACTTGATTATTGGGTATTTCCACGCCAGAAAAGACGCCATAGCTTTTATTATTCTCATAATAGCTTTGAATTGCGACTATCAAAGCTGTACAAACAACCGTTTCTTTTTCATGGCCTTTTATGCTGCGTCGGGAACCTTCAAGTCTATCTATTATTACCTCTCTAACTGTTTCCCAGGAGAATGTTTTTACATTTTTACGATACTCAATAATTAGTGCTGTGAGAACCTCAATTTCCACTTCAATACGAGGTTTTGTAGCGTTTTTAGATATACGTTGGATTAATGGTGCCAATCGTTGTTGTGGTGCATCACGTATGACCCATGAGAAAAAATAATAGCAAGCTTTCGAATGAGGGTATGTCCTCCCTATTCCATCAAATAAGAATGGCAAGTCAAGTTTGGTATTTACTTGGTAACAAGCTTCTATACCTAACCTTATTTCTTGAGCATCTGCTGAACGAATAATCTGCTCAAGCGAATCGTCTATCAATAAAGTTTCTTGAAATTTTGTCCCAACCCATTCATAGAATGGTTTTGCTTGATCTGCAAGCCGTGTTAAATCAACTAAACGGATATGAGAAATATCTACGCCAGCTATTATAAGAAGCTCCATGTAAAGATCTCCACCTATCATATTATGAATTAAGAATGCTGATGGCATCACTCCTCGAAGAAGTGGAAATCGAAGCCATCGGGCAGATTGTCCGTTCCCAGGCCCGCAGGGGGATTGAGCGCGGGCGGCGTGCTCGGCGGCAGCGGCGTGACCGTGATGCGCGGACGCGGTGGCGGTGCGGCGGCAGGCGGCGTGGCAACCAGCGGATG
>DAOTUR010000843.1:0-3597 GCA_034436915.1 Anaerolineae bacterium | reverse complement strand
GAGCTGTTGGTGAGATACAGCAGATCACCGTATTTGTTGATCAGCATCTGATTGACGCCACCCAGCGCGGCATACGCCTGCTGGAGGATTTGCTGCGAGGTCAGCCCCTGGCGGTTCTGGAAGTTCCAGACACGGGCAAAATCAATGCCAGCGTAGGTCTGGAGAAGGTCAATTGCCGCACGCGGCCCCAGTGTAGGAAGATCGGCCATGTTTGATGTCTCTCTCTTTCTTTTGAACTAACGTGGTAGTAACCGCGTCGCCATCTGATGCAGTTGCTCGTCGGATAGAGCTGCTGTTTCCTTTTTCGAGTTGGCAGGCGGAACAACAGCATTCGGGCCAGCGATGGAAAATAGGATGCTTTGCGCCATCTCCTGGAATTCTTCTTGCCACACCCGCGCTGCCACCACATCCGTCGTTTCGCCTGCTTTGGTTTCGGCCAGGATCGCCCGCTTGAAGCCTTTGTGAAACGCTGCCAGCTTCGCCTTGCCTGCCTCAGATCGAATAACCCAGGACTCGGTGTAGGAACCGATGAGGGTATCCAGTTGGCGCTCAGCCTCACGGCGGGTCGCTTCCTGCTGGAAGGTCAGCAGCTCTGTCAGTTGCTTGTCCATTTCCGTGATGCGCGGCACGAGCAACGTATTGTCGACGTTTTCGCCATAGCCCAAGCTCAAACGAATTTCGCCGACAAGCGAGGCATACTGACGGGTTTCCTGAATCTCAGTCTGCGCTGCTGCCAGGGCTGTCTGGGCTTCCTGAAGCTGCGCCTGCGCCGTGTTGCGCTGTTCTTCCAGTGTGCGAACCTGGCTCCGCAGACTCTCAACGAACTGCTCTGTCAGATTGACCTGATCTTCGGGCATCTGTTCCTCCTGTGCCTTTGTTTCCCGTGTGATGAACGCCTGCCCTGATGTAGCCTTAGCCAGGGCTGCTTTTTTCGCGTTGACGAGATCAATCGTGAAAAACTCAATCTCGCGCAGCCGATAGGTGCCTGCCTTCTTATCGATCCATTCTTGAAAGGCCTGGACATCCAGTGACGTGCGAAGTTCGCCCCCACGGGCGATCGTCCGACGCACCGCCTCCCGATCTGGCCCAGGAGCGATGTAGCCTTTGGCATAGATCGTGTCCCCGACACGTGTATGCCCCACCCAGTCCACAGCTTCAATCGGATATGCCGACCAAGCGCCCTCCGACAGATGGCCGCGCAATCCACCCAACCCGGGAAGCTGCGCCTCCATCGCTGAGATCATTTCCGCGTCATAAATCAGCCCATTTGCGCTGACCACATTGAGCACGGCAACATCGAGGACGATGTGAAAAGGCGTAGGATCGTTCTGGTAGAGCAGCGCCTTATCGACGCTGTCGTACACGTGGATGCTCTCAGCAAACGCCTGCCACGACGCCGCACCGTTGGGGGGCTTGCCCTCCATCTTATGCGTCCGAATTTCGTGAAATGCCTGTCTGCTCATCCCATCCCCTTTAACAAAAACGGGGCAACACTGACATGCGCCCCGCACATCCAATGTCGCCCCGCGACGGTTATATTCTTTTAGGTTACTCTGACTTACATTAGCACAGATGTTCTATTTATGCAAGCGGTTCATCGAATCGGCTCAATTATTTGTTTTTACGCCGCACCCCTTCGCCATAGGTCTGTGAGATAAGCCCCAAGCAGCGCATTGATCAGATTGTCTGTGGCCGCTGTCGGCGCAGGCTCAATCGAGGGGTCAAATTCCATCAGGGCGCGGATCTGCTGCGTAATGGCCTCTGGGGTATCCGATGGAACAGGTCTGATAGAACAAAGACAATGCGGATGAAAAGGCCCAACATGTGCGTCATTTTGATCATAAGGTGGCCGCACACGATTGCCATCAATCCCAATCGTCGCGTGTTGCGGGCAGATCGGGCAATTACGATCCCCACTCGCGGAACGGGCAACATCGATCTGATTGACATACGGGTTGAGCAGGGCTGAGGTATACGCCGCCTGATTGTACGCACGGGTGATCTCGGTGCGGGCCAGACGCATGGCATCGTAGCTGGCGCGTGTGCCGTAGGGCTTATTTGTTTTGACGTTGGTGCGTGTAGGCAGCAACGCCTCAAAAAGGAGCTTTGAAAGTTTGAGAGACCCTGTTGTATCGCGCAGCCCCTTCATCAGAAGCGAGTCGATTTTCTCTCTGGCCCGTGCTTCACCCCGCCACAGACGATCTGACAGACGATAGCCGTTCTCATCTGTCCAGCGATCCATCGGCACCCATTGCCGCGAGGGATCGATCTCGGCCAGAGGCGATGAATGCACGACATTCAAATCATTCAGCAGGCGCTTGCGATATTCGTCGTCCGTTTCATCAGGTCGCTTCGCATAGGGGCCGAGCGACACGGCCTCTTGCTGCTGATCAGGGACTTGAAAGCTGTTGCGCCGTGTACGGGCCAGCCAGTTATAAACATCCTCTGGGATATGGCGTTTCATCCAGGCACGATCAAGCCGCACCGCTCCGACGACCACATAGATGTACCAGCGCTGCAAAATCTTCGCATACGGCGTCAGCGCCAGATCCTTCTCGTCGAAGGCGCGGCGGCCTGTGGTACCAATGAAGTATTTGCGATGGATCAGGCCGACATCTTCGAGGGCATTATCCCACTGTTTGCGCGGGAGGGTCTGATCTGGCCCCGTACCGTAGCGCTGCAAGACCCCCGCCATCTCACTATGCATATCCGTGTACATGTCGATCAGATCGCGCCGTAGTCCTGCCTGGGCGCGTGCGTGGAGCTGCGTGCCTGTGATTCGCGTCTTCATGCCGCAGCCCCCTGCGCGTTGGGATCAGCATTGGGGTCGACCAACGGGTCATTCTGGAGATCGGCATTCATCGCGGCATCAAAGGCATCCTGCTTCGCCGCTGCTTCAGCCTTTGCTTTCTCAACCTCGCCTGCGGGGTCTTCAACAACATCCAAAAGCTCGACAGTTGTGACATCAGACAGCATTCCCCCATCATGCAGGTACTTAACACGATCCAGCATGATCGTTTCATCCATCTCGTCCAAAGCGGGCCAGCGAGCGGCTATGGCATCCACAACAAGCTTTTTATCCGTGAGTGCTTTGGTGCGTAGCCAGAGTGAGGCAAGCCCAATCATGCCTTCGATACGCCCTTTCTCAGGCTCAAACGTGCCTTCCAGATCGAGGCGATAGCCCTTGATCATGGAGTGAAAGGTCTTCATCTGCACAACGCTTGTGGCCCGCGCTTGCCCCATCTCGCCGCCCCAGATCGTCTCTGGAATCTGATGTTCTTCCAGGATCAGGAGGAAAAGCAGTTTGAGCGTATCGCGGATGTCTTTGGTAAAACCGATGGGTGGCCCCTTGAAGCTAAAGGCCCCAGTGGTGAACATGCCGGCATTGGGATCAAAATTAATCGCACTGACAGGTTCATATATCCCGTCCAAATTGGGCTCATAATGCCCATTCACCGTCTCGAGCGCCGCTTTTTCGTCCTGCACGCTCGACACGTTTTCCCAGACAGGAATCGGTGTCCCCATGAGAGCAGACGCATCAATGGTTTTTGATGCGAGGTCGTCGTATCTGCTCAGGAGCAGCATATCTGCTGCATA
>DAOTUR010000842.1:0-4509 GCA_034436915.1 Anaerolineae bacterium | reverse complement strand
AAACTAAATCACAAGCGGGAATTATCGCTTCCGATTTAGTTTCTGATCTATCAAAACCTATCATCAGAGCCTGTGCTCAAGTTTTGGCTAGCAAGCACAGGATTTTGGCGAAGGTATTGATATTTAATTTGAATAAAGATTGCAATAGATTCGCGCACTCATTACTACTTTCAAACATGACTTAAACGCTATAAAAACTCCTCTCTCGTATGAGACACATGTCCTATCTGCGTTGTGTGTGCGGCGGAATGCGCTACAATCTCCCATGATATGAAAACAGTCTTACTTGAGCCATACTGGAATCGTCGATGACGCGCCCGCAACTTCAAACGTTGATTGTCTGGTCACTGGGAGCGGTGACGCTGCTGGTGGTCGGCGTGTGTGTCGCGCCAGCCATATCTCTGCTCTCGAATTACTTTCCCGAAGCTGTCGTCTTTGCCCTGCTGACAGCCTTCGCGCTGGCCCTCAGCCTGTATCTGGATCACGCTGATATCAGCTTTGCCCATGCTATCGGTCTGATCGCCTTTCTCTCGCTGGATGCCAAAGCCTATCCCGTCATGACGCTGGCGCTGTTCCTGGGCGGTGTGGTGGGGGCGTGGGGGCGGCAGCGTCTCATCCGCCGTGAAGACAACCGCCGTATGCCGGGTACGGATCTGCGCTATATCGTCTATACCACTGCCCAGGTCACGATCAGCTTTTACGCCTCAGCCCGCGTCTACGTCGATATTGCCCAGGGCTATCTGCCCATCCATATTCGCGGCTCGTTCTCCTGGGCCTTAGACGGGCTGCCGCTGTCCGTGTATCTGCTGTGCTATATCGCGCTGTACTTTGCTATTTTCGTCCTGCACATTTACGGCGAACAATCCAACTGGCGCTCGATTACCTCACAGAATCGCCTGCCTGTGCTGCTGCTGCTGCTGCTGCCAATCCCGTTTGCACTGGTGGCAGCGGACGTGACACGGTTGGGTGAATCGCTGCTGTACTTCACGATTGTCGTGGTGGGCATTGCCTTAACCATCTTCGGGACGTATGTGCTCACCCGCGCCGAACAGCGACAGCGGCGGCAGTTCCTGGAATTGCAATCACTCTCGCAGGCCACCAGCATGATTCGCGGCAGTCTCAATCTCGAAAACCTCATCTCCATGCTCTATACGCAGGTGCATGATCTACTCCAGATCGACAGCATGACGCTGGCGCTGCGGACGGAGACGGGCGGGCTTGAGTATCGTCTGGTGATGCGCCATAAACTCAGCGTCCTCATGCCGCAGGCGACGCCCGATGATGATGTGCTGGTGCGCTACGTGATGAACACCGCCAGCCCGCTGCGCCTGACCAAATTCCAGGATGCCGCCTCAACGATTTTGCCGCTGCCACATCAGGCGCAGGCCTGGATGGGCGTGCCGCTGCTGCTCGGCCAGCAGACAATTGGCATGATGAGCGTGCTCACGTATGAGCCGGGGCGCGTCTTCACCAACAGCGAATTACGTCTGTTCACGATTGTCTCTTCCAGCGCCAGCATCGCCGTTGAAAACGCCCGCCTCTACAACCAGAAGAGCAGCACGGCGGAACAACTGGCAACGCTCAATCAGGTGTCGGCGCTGCTGACCGGAACGCTGCTGCCCGCCGAGGTGCTCGATACGATTGTCACCTCAAGTTCTATGATCTCTGATCCCTCAGCCGTCGCGGTCTATCTGCCGGAAAAAGACGGCAAAGAGGCGCTGACGCTCGTTCGCAGCGGTGGCCTGAGCGAAGAATTTATACAATCCGCGCCTGTGCCGCTGCTGAGTGAAAAACTCAGACAGGGGCTGACGCTCTCACCGATTGTGGTTCCCAATGTTGAGCTGATGGAAGCGCCTGTGCTGCGTCATGCCCTGCTCAAAGATGGCAAACGCGCCTTCGTGGAACTGCCGCTGCACATCAGCGATCAGATGGTCGGCATCATTGTGCTGTATTACAAGAGCATCAAGCCCAATCTCGCGGAGTCGCTGGATTTGATGCAAGCCTACGCGACCCAGGCAGCCCAGGCGGTGCGGAATGCCCGCGCCTATGAGCACGCTGATCAGGAGCGTGAGCAGCGTATCCAGCAGTTGTGGATGCTGGCCGCCCTGGGCCGCGTCCTCAGCGCCTCGATGGAGGCCCAATATATTTATGAGGCGGTGCTCGGCTATGCCCTGGATGCGGCGCACGCACAGGTGGGAGCGATTGCGCTGCTCGAATCCAGCCGCCTCGTGCTGGTGGCGCATAAGGGCGGCGATGAAACGCTCGTCCAGGGGGCGCTGCAAATCCAGACGCTGCTGTATGAGCGCGTCATGGCCGGAGAGATGGCCCGCTATGACGATATTCGCCAGGAGAATGCCTATCTGCCGCTGTCGCCGCACAGCCGCGCCGTGCTCGTGAGTCCGATTGTGCGCGGGCGTGAGGTGTTGGGCGTTGTCGTGCTGGAAAGCTCACAGGTCGGGCGCTTTACCCAGAGTGACAGCGATTTCATTCAGCAGTTGTGCTATCAAGTCGTCACAGTGGTCGAAAATACGCGCCTGTTCCAGAGCGTGCGCGAAACCCGCGACAATCTCCAGGTCATCCTCAATACGATTGAAGAGGGTCTGATCCTCATCAATGCCCAGGGCGTGATCGCAATGGCGAATCCTCGCGTGACGCTCATTGGCCTCAAGCCCGAAGATATCGTCAATCGCTCGGTGAATGATCTCATCACAGCGCAGACGCTGGACGTGGCGGTGCGGATGGGCTTTACGGGCGAGGAGACGCTGCGGCAGTTGATCGAAGCGCTGCATCAGCCGCCGCTGTGGACGCCTTATGCCTCATGGCTGTATGAAGTGCCGGATGTGCAGGGCGCAAGTCACTATATTCAGCGCCAGATCATCCCGCTGCGTCAGGCCGATGGTACGCTGGTTGGGGCGCTGCTGGTCTTCTATGATCGCACTGATGAGCAGCAACTTGAACGCGCCCGTGAGTCATTCACGCAGATGATCGTGCATGATCTCCGCAGCCCCCTGACCGCCGTGACGACGAGTATGCGCCTGCTGCAAGAACTCGTGCCGCCCGACAGCGATTTTCGGCCTCTGGTGCAAAAGACCACCGATGCCAGCCGCCGTGCGCTGCGAAAAGTGCTGCACCGCGTCGATTCGCTGCTGGATATTGCCAAGATCGAGAGCGGCAATCTCTATCTGGCCCGCGAACCCATTGAACTCAATACGCTGATTGAGAATGTCATCACCGAGTTGCAGCCGCTGGCGGTTGAGATAGACGTTAAATTTGAGACAGATCTGCCGTCGGATTTGCCGCTCTTGAATGCCGATGGCGATAAAGTCGAACGGATGCTGCTCAATCTGCTGGATAATGCGCTCAAATACAGCCCGTATGAGACCAATATTTATGTGTGTGCTCGCCTTGATCCCGGCAATCCTGCTCTGATGCGAATTGATGTGATGGATGAGGGGCCAGGCATCCCCAACGAATACAAGATACGGCTGTTTGATCGCTTTGTGCAGGTGGAAGGTCATAATACGGTGCGGCGCGGCGTCGGTTTAGGGCTGGCGTTCTGCAAGCTGGTGGCGGAGGCGCATGGGGGCAGCATCTGGATTGAGGACAATATGCCGCGTGGCACGCGCTTTGTCTTCACGCTCCCCATCTGGCAGCCGCAAGCGCTGCCGCCTGAGTAAATGACCCCTCACCCCTTGTGGGGCAGGGGCTTTTAAGGGTAGGGGGTGAGGGGTTAAAATTCTACTCCGACGACCACTTTTCCCACTTCACGACCTCGGCAATCGGCTTGCGTCCGCCCATCTTGGCGGTTTTGTTCTCCGGCGAGGGATAGCCGAAGGACAGCGCACAGTTCAGCTCCAGCGTGTCCGGCACGCCCAGGATCGCCCGCGCCTGATCGGGATGATAGATTGACGCGATGCATGAGCCGACGCCCAACTCCCAGGCCGCCAACTGCATATACGCCGCTGACTGCCCCAGATCGAACATGTTCCACAGATTGTTGTTTTCGCCCAGCAGGATCACGCCAAAGGCCGCGCCCGCCAGATGGCCCGCATAATCACCCGTCTTGGAGAGGGCGATGAGCGTTTCGCGCTCACGCACGGCGATGAACTGCCAGGGTTGGGTATTTTTGCTGCTCTGGGAGCGGCGGCCTGCATCGAGGATTTGCAGGATCACCTCTTCGGGGACGAGTTTGTCTTCAAACAGGCGAACAGCGTGTTTGCTGCGAACAGCCTCAAGCACATCCATAGCACTCTCCATCATATGTAAGTCGATGTGTTGTAGAGAGATGGAGAGCAGGGAGTCTTACACGGGAGGTATAAAGGATCACGCAATCCTCACCACAATGAGCATGAGGGATATTTATGATGGTTTGTAGGGGACACAGCACGCTGCGCCCCATATGCACCAACTTAAGCAAATCATCCGTCGTCCACCTCGTTTTTGTCCTGTCGTCAGGGGTTGAAAACCCCTGCCTTGCCTTTTGCGGGACTGAAAGTCCCGCTCAAACCA
>DAOTUR010000841.1:0-1791 GCA_034436915.1 Anaerolineae bacterium | reverse complement strand
GGTTCTTGTGCTGCAAGATGGTTTGCTGGCTTATATGCGCCGCGAATTCAGTTTCGAGCATTTTCAGGACGCAAAATTAGGTCATGCCATGCATTTTCATGCCTATTCTCTGCAACAGGATGAGGATCAGTATCGCTTACAACTGCTCTCACGTCTCAGTACCGATGCTGTCGGGGTTGCCAAAGCACTCGGATTACAAGCCAGTGCCAATGTAGCACTTGAGGTAATTCTCAACCTCCTCCAGAATAAATTGACGCCAAAAACACGTCTCTGGATTTAGGGTCAACTCTCCGCCTTATCCTCGGCAGGCACATCCAGGCGCAGGGAGCCATCCACCTGATACAGCTTGCGCGTCGTCCCAATCGGGAAGGGATCAAGCCCGCCCAACCGCGCCCCCATCATGCGCTGGATCGCCACAATCTCCTGTGTTGTCACCGCCGACATTGTGCCCTCGGCGTTATCATGCTCCATCGTGCCAAAGGCGCGATGAAAGGCGATGCGCTGAAACTGCACACTCGCCATATTCGCCACCACCAACGACCCCGGATTGATGCCACGCGGCGACATATCCTGCTGCCGAATGAGAAGAATACTGACCATCAGCAGCGCCACACCCGCCCACTGTGGCATTGTTAGCGTATCGCCAAGTATCAGCGCACCGAGCAGCAGCGACACGCCAATCTCCGTCACGCCCAGGACAGCCGTTTGCACGCCGCCCAGGAACTTGACGCCTGCAAACATCGCCAACCGTGAGAGCGCCGTCGTCGTCGCCAGCGCCAGGATGGGCAGCGCCGCATGTTGCAGCACATCCGGCTTGATGGAGGGCGTCACAGCCAGCCATACGAACGCCACCACAATGCCCATCGTTGTGACAATGTAGAGGGCTGCTGTGGGCGCAGGCATCTCATACATCACGTATTGGCTCAGGACGACTGTCCCGGCAAACATCAGCGCATTGCCGAGCATCAGCCCGATGCCCGTCCAATTCAACACCTGGGCATTGAAACCTGTGACGATGACCAGGGCCATCATTGCCATGCCTACGCGCACCAGCGTGCGCCGCGTGGCCTTCTGGCCGCCAATGCGCGACAAAATCAGCGCGAAGGCCAGATAGCTGCCATTGATGAGCTGCACCATCGATGAGGACAGATACGTCAGGCCGCTGTAGTAAAACAGCGATCCAATGCCGTTAATCGTGCCAATCACGATGCATCCCAGCAGGCCAGCCGGATAGATAAAGATGTAACGCGGAAAGAAGAGCGCGTAAAACGTCCACATCAAGGCAATCGCCACCAGCGTCCGCAGCGCCGCGACGGTAAAGGGATCGGCCCCCGCCTGGATCGCCAGTTTGCCAAAAATCGGAGCCATCCCCAGAAAAATGGGCGTCGAGATTGCAGCAGCGATGCCCCGCCAATTCAGCGGTTGTTGTGGTGTCATAAAGCCCTGTCGTAAGATGAGTGTTTTGTAATGTCAGTGTCAGTGTACAGGAAATCTCCCTGAACAAGCAAAAACATTCAGCGCAAAGTATAACGATATTCTATCGATTAGTGGGATCGTGAGGGGGAAATATTACGTGCGGGCCGCAAGCCGTTTCAGGGCGGATGTACCGCGCTTGTCCTGCACAGAGATCGGCAGCAGCACCGTGAACTCGCTGCCGGGGCATTTTGTGCGATCATGGCCGGGGCTTTCCACTTTGATCTTGCCCCCGTGCGCTTCGATGATGCCCTTACAGATCGCCAGCCCCAGGCCCAAGCCACCGCCGCCAAACGCGGTTTTGCTCGTGCCATGCAT
>DAOTUR010000840.1:0-11137 GCA_034436915.1 Anaerolineae bacterium | reverse complement strand
CGGGGTCAGGCCGTTGAGCAGCCCAGACGTCGCGCAGCGTCAGGCCCGATGCCAGTGCGCATGTTCCCCAGTTATCGCGCCCAAGAAGCAGGTGATAGCGCGTGCCGTTGGCATCCATTTAAGCGCATTCCTCCGGTATGACCGGCACAGCAACAAACGAAGGTTCGACGGGTGATTCGTCGATGGCAGCAGGCTGCGTAAAGCCCGGGATTTGTGACGGATCGGGCGGCGCGCCAATCCCGACGGCAATACCAGCCAGATAGGGCAGCTGAAGATTGGACATTGGGATTTCGCCAATGTCCTGCCGCGCATCTCCGAACAGCATCACCCCGTTGACGAGCAAAACGCCGGGGACGCGGCTGGCCACCGCCGAGATTTCCTGACGATAGACGGGTTTACGCAGCGGCCAGCCTTTGCTGCCATCGGACGGCAGGGGAAAAGCAAATAGGGGCGTGCCTTCGGTCAGCAGGGGCATTCCGGGCGGCGGAAGCGGCGAGAAAAAGGCAGTCACAGCCACTTTCACGGCCTCGATCACCTGGGCTGTGCTGAGCTGGACATTGCCCTGACGCGGCGCGACATTCAGGCCGATCGACACCCAGACTGGCTTATAGTCGGGCGGGCGTAAAAAGACTTCCGTCGTCACCAGCCGCCGATCATCGATGTGCTTGCAGATGGCATCCATGAACAGGCGATCCGGCATGGGCGCATTGGGATTGACAGGGTCATAGCGCGGGATGAGCATGAGCGTCACCGCCCCCGGCGCATCCCCGCCTTCGCTGCTGCCCAGTTCGGGGTTATAGGTGGGCAGCACATCCACGCGCCCAATCTCGACCCCTGGGGTGCGCAGCGTAATCGTCTCAAAATCGGCGGCGGTTACCAGACGATCACGGTGCTGAACAAAGCGCGTAATCTGCTTTTCACCATCCGCCACCGTCTCGCGATCTGCGCCGCCCCATGCGGGCATAGTATTGACGACCTGAATCCCCGCTGGCAGCGCTGGCCCCACATTGATCGCTTCCGGCCCGACATTGCCGCGCCGCCCTACGCTGTAATGGTAGGTCACGCGCACGGTTGCCCCCTGGGGAGGCCGCGCGCCGCGTGTGCCATCGCCAAAGCGCACTGTTCCGGCTTCGGCATCCAGCGCAAACACGCGGCTGGGCAGTTTGGGGGGCGGGGGCGAACCAGGCGCATTGCGCGGGTTGGGCGTGGCGACTTCCGGGCCAGCCGCAAACAGGTCATCAATGCGCTCCCACGTATCGCCGTTTACCTTCAGCTTGATCGAACTGGCAATCACAGGAGTATGCGCCAGCGTTATGCTTTGATCGGGTTCGCCCGTGCCATCCGGCAGGCGTTCATCAATGACCAGCGCCCGTTGGTTGACAGTGGCGGCATTTGCGCCCACCCACAGCAGCCGCGCCTTCACCGATTTGGGGGCGGTGATACGAATCCATGTGATGACGCGCTGATCAAGCGCCGTGTCCTCTAAAGAGGGCGGAAAATCGCCTGCGCCGCTTTCCAATGGTTCGAGGTTGCTCCACAGGCGCATTTTTTCCGCGCTGGGCAGGGTGATTTGCAGGATGCCCGGGCGCGCCAGCACATCGTCAGTCGGGGTGACGGGCAGCGTCATATACTGGGGGCGGCGGCCGATTTTCGGCAGCAGACCCGTCTCAGGAATATCGGGCATTTGCACCTGAAGCAGCGAAGTCTCATCCGGCGCGAGCGCCATGCCGGGGGCCAGCCGCCGCGAATCCGCGCTGAGCTGCGGAATGATGCCCAGGCTCAAAATGCGGCCTTTGAGCTTGTCGCGCATCTCTTTCTTGCTCTCTTCGTTGGCCGGGGTATCCGAGCGCAGCAGCAGCGCAATCCAGAGCGAACTGTCGATGGCATCGCGGCCCAGATCGATGGTCTCTGTGCCGCGCGGGATAAATGGCACGGTTTCATACAGGATCGGCGTGGGCATGGGATCATTGCTAAATGAGGTATAAAGCTGGCGATAGTATTCCAGCACAGCGGGATCAGGTTTCATCAGCTTGCGCTTAATATAGAAGCGTGTCTCAATCGGCAGCACATCCACACCAATATCGGTGCGATACGGCACGTCATCGGCACGCACTTCCAGATCGCTGTTAAGCAGGATGGGCTGACGCGGCCCGCGCTCATTGGCAAACGTGACGAGCGCCCGCGCTGCTGCGCCTTCGTACAGCGGCACACCTAGCAGCGAGAGGAATTTGAGACGGTTGCGCTCCGGGATGAAGTTGCTGCGATAGAGCAGATTTTCCGTCAGAAAGGCGAACACCTCGATCAGCGTCACACCGGGATCACTTTCCAGGCGGTTCGTCCATTCGGGGGTGTGGACGGCAATACGCGCCTGCACCTCGTCGATCAATTCGACCTGGGTGCGGTTGTCAAGCACTGGAACAATCAACGGCATGATACGGCCTTTCTGACCACGATGGAAAATCTTTTAAATCCTGGGCGACCCAGCGGGTCGCCCCTACGCATATTTATCGCTATTCATTCGGCGAGATATTCATTTTTGGGCATGGCATGTCATGCCTCTACGATCTCGGTTTTGTGTTCGGCCAATGCCGATCATTGATTGGCGCATCGCCCCCTGCAAATTCATGGGTCGCCCTCATACCGATCGCCATTGCATCCCTCAACTCCCCAGAATCAGGTTGAAGCTCAGGCGCTGGCGAGCCTGGGTCGCCACCAGCGAATAACTGAGCGTCACAATCGCCGCCCGCGCCTCGTTGGGGTCAGCCTCGACGCTCACCTCATCCAGCCTGATGCGCGGCTCCCAATTGGTGAGGGCCTGCGTGATCACCTTTTGAATCAGGGTGCGCGTGTTGGCTGTGTTCGGCTCAAAGAGATAGCTGTTCAAGCCACCGCCAAATTCGGGCAGGCCCAGGCGCTCATTCAACTGCGTCATCAAAATAATGGTGATCGACTCGCGAATATTCACCTCACCCTGCGACCACTGAATGCGCCCATCATTGCCCACACGCGGCGGGAAGCTCATGCCGCGCCCGAATAAATGGCCTTCATTCATATCAGGCCTCCTTCGCTTTGAAGTTGGGGATCGGGAAGCAGGTGATAAAGAACGGAATCCAGTGAAAAATCAGATCGAGCAGCAGCACGAAGATGATGAGCAGGATCAGCGCGCAAATCGTGATGATCGGGATAGAGAGCGAACAGATCATGCCAATATCGAGACCGTCGTTACAGACACCTTCTTGGGCTTTGGGCAATGCCTTATAGAACGGCCAGGGCAGCACAGAGAGAACCAGATCCATGAACGACAGCTCGCGCGCCCGTGTGACCTGCGCGCACAGGGCATCCGACAGCATGAAGGCCGTGTTTTTATCGAACTTGCGCAGGCCCGCCGGTGTGATATCCATCGGCATGGGGATGCGAATGGGCCGCGCCGGGGCATCCGAGTCGAAGAAAGACGCCATCTGAAACGGCTCTGACGCATCGCTCATGACGATGGGCGAGAGCGGGCCGCAGTTGGGACGCTCAAAGACGCAGCGCACCACGAACCACAGCGGCTCTCTCACATCGCTCTGCGTGAGGCGCACGGCCAGTGGCAGGGCAGGCATGATGCTGGTCGGTTGGGTCGGCAGCGCGGCGTTGATTTGATCATCCAGTGTTGGCAGCGCGTTAGCCTTCGGCTCCTCCACCACCGCGCGTAAATCTTGCAGCGGGAATTTGAAGGACGGCCATGTCCCGACAGGCGGGATGAACTTCTTATCCGGGATGGCCGAATATTCATACGTCGTCTTCTCAATTGAGTCGCTGAAGGGCGCAATATCAATTAAGGCCTGCGCCAGTGAGAGTCCCTCGATGCGTGCGCCGACCAGACGGTTATAGACCGCCGTCTCTGCCGTGTTCAGGCCTGCCGCCGAGCCTGCTGTGATCCCCAACCAGACTTTTTCGACATGCGTTTTCAGAAAGGCGCGCAGATCGATCAGGATGAGCCACGAGAGATAATCGGCGTCATCCTTTTGCCGCGCTTCGAGGCTTGATACAGCCTCCTTTTTCAGTTGCTTTGTGGCATCATCGCTGGCGGGAGCGGCTTTCGTGTCATCGATGACGGGCTTTACACCTTCATAACGCTTGACCAGGCTGCGCCATACGTCGGTCACATCGCGCATGAGCAGGGCTTTGCGCGGGTCGATCGGCGTTGACAGGCGATTCCGCACGAGCGTCTCCTCGGCGGTGGGCGTGCCTGTGAGCGGCAGAGGGTCAGCCATCGCGCCAGCATATTTCTCGCGGTTGCTCACGGGCAGCATCGCGGAGAGCAGGCGGCGTTTGCGGCCATCCCGTTCCAGATAGCTGTAGGGGAACATGGTGAGCTGTTCTTCATCGATCATGAGATCAGTGGTGACTTTTTCCCATCGGTCATTCACGAGCGCATATTCATCGCAGGTGGTCAGATCAAACACGAATGACTTAGAACGCGGCGCAGAGGTCTTGGGACGCAGGCGGCGCACCACAAATGACACTCGTTCCCCCGCGCCTACCTCTAACATGCGATCCGGCAGACCGGGCAGACGGCACACCAGACAGGCCGACATCAGATAAAAACGCTGGTGGGCTGGCTGATACAGCTTGAGCGGCTTGGGCGGCTCGAGGGGCGTGGTCGAGAGGGCCGGCACGGTGGTTGCAAGCGCCCTCACAGGCGTGGCCGAACGCGCGCTGCCCATTGTCAGCATCTTGAAGCGGCGCGCAGCAGGCGGCAGCACCGCCACCGCCGTAGGTTCTTCGGAGGGGCCGCGCCATGTTTCCGGTTTGGCACGCCATTCGATCAGGCGTTCCGGCTGGTTGTTGAGGACCGTTGTAAAATCGTTCATAAACGAATCGGTGGCAAAGCGCAGAATCGCAGGCCGACGCGCGTCGGCGCTTTGCGACTCTGTCCAGACCCTCGGCGGGGCAATCCACTGCACGACAGCATCCATAAGGCTCTATCCCTCTACCAGATATTTCCTGCGCCAGGTGTGTATGTCTGCCCGATCACGGACGGGGTTTGAACGGCCCCATTCGCAATAACCAGGCCGCTGAATGTTGATGTGCCTGCGCTGACAGACACCGACCCCGCCGTAATGCTCAAGGTGCTGGCATTGATGGTGAAGGTCGCTGAGGTGTTAAAGGTCACACCGCTGGATTCAAATTTGGCGGAATTGCCATTGCTATCCATGATCTCGACGACGCCGGGGCCATCCTTGAGCGTGATTTTCTGGCCGCCGGGGGTCTCGACGATGAATTTTTCCTGTCCGTCGCTGTCATCCAACGTGAGCTTGACCCCGTTGCGCGAACGGATCGATTTAATATTGTTCTTTTTCTCCGCCGACTCATGCGGTTTGTCTTTGCCATTCCACAGCATGCCCAGGATGTAAGGCCGCCGCGCATCGCCGCCCTCAAAGGCCACGAGAACTTCATCGTCCACTTCAGGGAGGAACCAGCTTCCGCGATTGTTGCCTGCCATCGTCATTGCCATGCGTGCCCACGTGTCATAGCGTTCGCTGCCGCTGTCCGGGGACCAGGGCAGCATGATTTTGACACGCCCCTGTCCGTCCGGGTCCGCAATATCGGTGACCAGCGCGGGATAGACGCCGTACCAGCGCCCACCCAGGCCGCCAGCCGCGCGTTCGTCGAGTATGGGGAACAGCAGGTGATCGGACATGGGGACGCTTTCGGGTTAATGGACTGTAAAACGATATTTTTAACGGCCTTTGCCAATGCCGGGACGCTCGGCGGTAAATTCACTCGTCAGACCGCTGCTGCCAAAGAGATGACGCACCTCGGTCAAGGTGTATTTGCCGTTGAACAACGGACCGAGATTGGTGAGATTGATAGCCTTGCCCACGCGCAAACGACTTTCGCCATGGACTGTGCCGCGCCCCACCACGAAGCGCCGCGCGCTCATCCTGAGATAGGCTTCTGCCTCGTTTTGCGCCTCCTCGGAGGTCAGTGGGACGGTGTGAGCCAGCATCTCCTTGCGCGCGCCAATCTTGGATTGCAGAATGCCAATGCCACCCTCATCCCCATTCAATTCGCGATCAATGATGCTGGCGGTCGCCTCGTGTTTGATGGAGGCTTTTGAAGTGGTATCCCAGCCGCTGACGGTGACACTGGTGCGCTGATGCGCGAGATCGGCGGTCACGATGAACTCTTCCAATTTTTCGCCATAGCGCAGTTCAATCGCGCTGCCTGATCCCCGCTTGGCGCGGCTCTGGGCGTGCAGGGTGCTGCCTTCCACCCAGATTTCAGCATCAATGGCGCGGCCCAACTCGCGTAGGAACGCCAGATCGCTCTGATTGACCTGTGCCAAGACTTTATGCGTCTGGGTGGTGATATCGATCTGCGTCGACAGACTGTGGTCGTGCGCGATGCTCTCGATGATCTTGCGATCATCTTTGTCGTTGAAAACGCGCGTGCGTCGCGCCATCCGCAAATCCTGAAACCGATCTTCCGCCAGCACCGTCAGTGAGGGCGCGAGTCCATAGGGGAAAACCGCTTCCAGCGTCATGATGCGCCCATCGAAGACGACGCTGTTATCAATTTTGACCTTCATCGTTTTGCCAAAATCGAGCGTGCGGCGGTCAAACAAGGGGTAGCCGATGCCGCCATCCACCAGCCCTTGATTGCCAAACGTCGCCTCGCAGCGATATAACCCGCTCACGTCCTCAGACACGACCAGATTGAGCATCGACTGTGACAGCCCCGCATTGTCGCTGTTATCGATGTTGATTGTGGGACGGGCATCAATCACATTGGCCATGACTGCTTCCTCGATTTAATGGGCATGCACACGGGCGGCGCGTTCACGCAGACGGCGTTCGGCGCGTGCCAGATCCGCCAGACGAACCCCCGCTTTGACCGCAGGGCCATCCGGCGCGCTGGCGGGGGCAGGGGTCGATGGAACAGGCACAACTTCCATTTCATTGATCACAACAGCCATAATGAAATCTCTCCTTTATTTTTCTGTCGCAGGCGCGTCAACCCCTGACGACCACGATAAAAACCGTTCAAAGCGCGTTATTTATATAAAGTCTGCCGAACGGCCCCTATCACGCTAGCCGATGCGGAAATTCACACGTGGCACGCTGACGTTCAAATTGACCAGCTGGCCCGGAGCGAGAAGGCGCGGATTCTCAATGTTGTTGGCGAGCGCAATGCCCTGCCAATCGCCGCCTTTTCCCACCGCCGCCGCCATGCCTTGCAGCGATGCGCCAAGCGTGGCCTGGGCCATTGGGCTTGTTCCTGGCAGGCCGCCCCCCCCTGGCATTCCTGGCATTCCCGACGGGGCGCTTCCCATCGTGGGCTGCTTGGCTGCAGGTTTGTTCTCGATGCTTTGCTGGGACAGGCTGAGGCTGATGCTGGCGCGCAGCGGGATGCCCTCGGCGGAAAAGAACTCTAAAGACTGCTCCAGCGATTCGATGATGCCTTCAAACAGGAATGATCCCCACAGGAAGCGCACCAGCGGCGGCACTTTTTTGAGCGAGTCTTTCGGGTCGGCCTGGGGCGTGATGAGCGCCACCACGCGCCGCGTCAGTTCGCGCACATCGCCTTTTTGCGAGTTATTGGTGGCCAGTCCGTCCGGCAGTTCGCCCGTCACGTCGAACCAGAGTTGGACGCTCAGCTTGGTTGTGCCTGTGCCGACATGCTGTGTGCCGGATGTCCCATTTTTGACGTCTTTCGGGTCATCGTCTTTGGGCGGGACGATCTGGTTGGCAAACGAAATCTTGAGCGACTCCAGATTAAACTGCACCGGAAATTTGTCGATCTCCTTGCCATCCGGCTGCAAATTGAACAACTGCGCTTTGGTCACATTCATAGCGTGCATCCCTTGTTGGTCTATATACCGCCTAACTCTTAGGGTCGGTAAAAATATAACTTACCGATTTAAGGTCAATTGAGCGGTCGAGGTCGGATGGTATAGTTCCACTGAGGACAGACGGCGTGTGCTTCGATCTGTAAGCGGTTCATCTCGGTATCCGAGACTTTGACACCAGTGGGATAGACCTGGGTGACCCGATGGGCTTGCACGGTGAGTCCGGTCTGGGTGGTGGTTTGGCGAATATAATCGCACATCAGATCAAATGAGCGCAGCGGACAACCGGCCCAGGTCTTGCTGATCTCGCTAAACAGGCGGTGTTCAATGGGGTTCCACTTTGACGTGCCGGGCGGGTAATGACAGACGGTCACAGTCAGACCGAAGCCATCAGCGATTTGTTCTTGCAACTGCTGCTTCCAGACCCGACTGCGAGCGCTATTCGACCCCCCGCCATCGGCTTCAATAAACAGATGAGTCGCCCCGGGAAAGCGCTGGGGCAGTTCGGTTTGACACCAGCGCCTGATGTTATCGACAGCAAACCTTGGCGTATCGCCCGACTGCCCCACAAAGACCGTGCCACAATTATGTTGTTGGTCGTAGAGGCCATAGGGAACGGCGCGACCCTGGCCCTGACTGAGGAAATCATGGATGTTGCTACGTCTGACGGCGATGTGCCCATTAGCGAGTTGGAAGTTGGCGATAAAGTTCTGGCTTATGATGAGGACACAGACAATACTGGTGAGTACAAAATCAGTGCTATACATGTCAATGAAGATTCAATCATCGTTCATGTGGAAATTGATGGCGAACTTGTTGAAACAACGCCTGAGCATCCTTTCTATACCGAAGAGAATTCTTGGGTCGCAGCGGGCGATCTGCAGGTTGGGGATCATATTCGCAAGGTTGATGGCACTTATGGCGTTGTAGAGTTTACAGAGACGCTCGAACAGAGCGAGACTATGTATAACCTCACAGTGGAGAATGCTCATACATTCTTCGTTGGTGAAGGTCAATGGCTGGTACATAATATTTGTAAATATGATATGTTTTTGATCTAGGAAACGATCCTATTAAGGGGTATCAGGCACATGAAGCAGAGGGAGGAAAAAGATTTGTAGAGGACATTCTTGATAAACATCCTAATCCAGCTGGAAAAGGACCGGTAACTGAATTAGTGCGTTCACAGGATGTAACTGTAGAATGGATAGATAATAATGGTACCACGTACGATTACGTGGGACGCCCACCACTCTCACCCGCAGCAGAGGCGAAATGGAGACTCGGTAATGACCAGGGTCCGGGAGAGGGAACATTTCTGAGATCAGTACTGGATCACTTAAGTGGTAAACCTAATGCTGATTTTATCGTTATAGACACTACTAACTTGACACTCGCTCAGGCAACAAAGGTTGTGAACTATACTAAGAAGCTCAACATCCCACGTTATATAGGTATTGGCCCTGGCGGCTGGTAACATGGTGGCAAGTAGCTGACAATCTGTACATCACCCTTAATACCTTCCTAAAACTAACCTTAGTTTTAGGAGGGTAAATAAAACTTGGAGAAGACATGTCAGGCACTATATTTATAGGTCAAGTTGGATATAAAGAATGTAATATGCTAGCATTAACTGGTTTTATAGATGTTTTATATGAAGCCTTAACCTTAAATATTCCTGATAATAAGACGCTAATTAATGAAATAGAAGATGGATATATTCCATCTACATATATTAGCTTTGAAACCTTAAGTCCTACTGATTTTAGGGAGGTCTTTAATATAATACATCTATTATATTATGAATTAATAGTTAATCTACAAAAATCTAACGAGGTTTCGCAGCGGGATAGAGCTTTAGCGTGGTACTATGGCGTCCTTAAAGCGGCTATGACGGCTGATACAAGACTTGAAATGGATGTAATGAATAGAACACAATTCTTACACCTGAAAAATGGTATCAAATTTTATTACAGTTCTTGGAAATTGGAATTAATTGTTAATTTTATTTTATTTAGCAGAAACGCTATTCTAGTGGGCCATGTGGCATGATGTGCGGCATTCATTTTCCGGTTTTCGAGTTCAAATTGAGATCAAAGAATGCCATTATCCACGACACATGGCCCACTAGTACCGGAGCAGAGGTCTTTATTGTATAATTTTATATTAAATCCACTAAAATTAAAAGAGGATAACGATATTGTTTCAATCTTAAACATTGTTATTAACAATGTTATATATGCTAAAGAGATGAACGTTGACTGTAAAACATTAAATGAAATTATGGAGCCCTTTATTGATAATCTAGATGACATAAAAAACCAATGACCGAAGACATTGGACTACGCCTTCTGTAGAGACGAAAGCAATGGGTTGCCGCAAAGGATCTGGCTGTTGGTGTGGAGATCCGCCATCTGGAGGAAGCTATCGACACGTTTTCATGACTCATGAGGGGCTACGCTTTCTTATACCATCGACCAGAAGAAATATCTTGAGACCGTACAGGATATTCTGGGTATAAAACTTATCGCGTCCGAAAAAATAGCTGATGTGTGAATGACGCAAGATGCATCCATAAATCCGTTTTAGAACAGATGTATGAGCCGTATAATCCCCTTTTATACGGCCCTACCAATTCCCTCTCTAATCGGAGATCAGTCCAAAACGAGGGCTGAACTCTTCGGAATAAGAAGTGTCGTACGCTCGAGTCAAAATCCAACAGTAACACCCGTTTTCTTCAGGCAATTGAGATAACAATACACTCAAAGAAAACCCATTCCTCCCCCGAAAAACATAGCCCGTTCTCCCGTAGGAAGCGTTTTCTCGTGCATCAGTCAATGTGTTACCACTACCAAAAGGAGAATAGGGTTAGGTTTTCGGATGAAAACCAATCAGGACGGAAATGGCGGCCACAATGTCATCTAACTGAGGCTGTGTTACCTGGCCGATGTGCGTCACAAAACGCTGGGAGGAGAGCGATTTCACCTGAAAGGCATTAGCAACCGACTCATTCTTCAGTCCTGTCGTGGTATCTGCCGGCAGGTGGATCATCCAGAACTCGCTCTGGAAGCGAGGCTGCCAGGTGGTGATGGGCACCACAATTTGCAACTGATGGCGGAAGGCACCAGCAATGTTGACGATAACCGCCGGGCGCAACTTTTGAATCTCATCCCCGACAGTCGGATCAAACTGAACACTCCAGATTTCGCCACGATTCATTCTGTGTCAACCCCATCGTCGAAGTCTGCGTCAGTGTAGCCTTCCAGATCGTCATGCTCATACATCTGTGAGCGTTCCAGG
>DAOTUR010000839.1:0-4376 GCA_034436915.1 Anaerolineae bacterium | reverse complement strand
AATCATGTGATTGTGCTTGGGGAGCTGCCAGCACCTACCACACAACCGTCATAACGCATTCACGAACTTATCCAGAAGAGGCATTCATGCATCATACCCTCTACGAGTATCAGAGCATGTCTTATCAGGCTATGGGGATTGGTGTAAATCATGCTTTTGTCGAGGCATTAGAGGCGCTCAATGTCCAGTATGGCGCAGATCTGATTCAGGTCAAACGGCATGGAATTCAGGCCACACAGTATGTGGGTATGATTCAGAGTCGGCATGGCAGTCTCAACATCCTGCCCAAAGTGGATCGTGACATTGACGGAGAACAGGCCGCCGTTCGCAACCTGATCACCATGCTGTGTTATGCCTATGATCTGCCGCTGAGCGCGCAAAGTGATGCATCTCTCAAAACGGGTCAGGGGAGCTGGTTTGAAGTGCTCACGGGGCTGTTTGCTCAGCAGCTTTATGATCAGCTCCGCCAGGGGATCGAACGTGTGTATGTCACCATCGAGGAGCGCAGCCCGGCTCTCAAAGGTCGATGGTTGCTTGAGCAGCAATTGACGCGACACCCACATATTCGTCATGCCTTTGATGTGCGCTATGATGATTTCATGTCGGATACACCGCTTAATCGCGTCTTCCGCTATGTAACGGAGCTGTTGATTGGTGTCTCTCGGGCAGCAAAAAATCAGCGCCTGCTCGCAGAGATTCAAACCCTGCTTGAGCCTGTGACTCTCTCACCTCGTATCACAAGTGAGGATCTCAATCACATCATTTTCACACGCCTGAACGAACGATTTTATCCAGCCTTTCAGATCGCCCGTCTGCTCATCGAGTCCATGACGCAGGTGATGCAGAGCGGGGCTGCGCCTCTCACGGCATTTGTCTTTGATATGAATGTGCTGTTTGAGTCGTTTGTGGCACGTTTTCTTGCAAAACATTGGCGTGAAATCGCAGGAAAATCACACAAAAGTTTTTCTGTGCAGGCGCAGATGCAAGGGGAGAAAACACTCTATCTGGCGCAGCGAGAGGATCATGCTCCTGCTTTTAAGCTCATCCCGGATCTGCTCCTGCGCGACAGTCAGCATCAGGTGTCGCTCGTGATGGATACCAAATACAAGCGCCTCGATGCCAGCACACGCAAGCTTGAGATTTCGCAGGGGGATGTGTATCAGATGCTGGCCTATGCCAACCGCTTCGGCTGCTCTCGCGTCCTGCTGCTCTACCCCTCCAACCAGGGTCAGGTGATCGACAGCAAATTTTCGATCCTCAACTCTGAGATCACCATTGATGTGCGTACGATCAATGTGCATCAACAGCTCCACAACACACCCATCCTTATTGGCGATTTTCGTCGTATTTTTTCCGCTTATCTTATCTAAAGGACTGTTTTTGTGGCCCGTTATGCGAATCTTGACCCTTTATACGCCATCTATGAAAATTTTAAGACGAACTGTCTGCTGAATGATAGGTCGTTCTTCCTCCCTGACCAGAAAATTTGGACTGTTGAGGCCGTTTCAGCCTTAAAAAGACGTCTGGTCGACAATCCTGAATGGAGCAATGAGAGCTTCGAGACCAAGCTCACCAAGCAGATGTATAATGCCTCCGCTGAGGAATGGGTCATCCTGGCTGAAGCCCATCTCATTTATTACCTGCCACCGAGCAATCATACAGTTATCAATCGTCGTGATACGACCCTTGGATATCTTCGCAACAGCTACGTCCAGTTAACTCAACTTCCCACCGATGATTTTTGGGCCAGCATCACAGGCTTTTGCCATGTAGGTCAGCAATACAATCTGCGCTTTAAGCAGATCTGGTTGATCTTGATGTTTGCCGAAGCTGTCAAAAAATCCTCAGATCGTGCCGCTCTACTCTCTGATCCACAGGCTATGAAGACTTTGATTGATGACCTGCTTCAAAATTTACCCAAGGGAGATCGGGCGCGAGACATGCGTCATTCACTGCTCTATCTCGCCTTTCCTGATCACTACGAGCCTATTCTTTCCAACAACCATCGTGAGCAAATTCTCAAGACATATCGCAAGCGTTTTGCCATTACAGAGCCAGACAATGATCTGGCTTTGTTAGAGGCACACAATCGTCTCTCACAGGACATGGGTGTCGCACCAGACGAAATTCACTTCTACTGGGATGGCCTTAAAGCTGAGTGGCAGGGCGACACATCTGCCCCACCTATTGAAACCGAGGTCATAACAGCACAGGTCGCAGCATCAGAACTGGAAACCTCCCTTGATGACCCCGAAGTCACAAAGGGGTTGAAGAAACTCGCCTTCACCAAAAATCTCATTTTCACAGGAGCACCTGGAACCGGAAAAACCTATACAGCACAGCGAGTTGCCAATGCTCTTGTTGAGGTCCAGGTCAGAAAAACAGTCATGCAACCGAGGCCAACAAACAACCACGAACTTCCCCTGAATGTTCTTGAAGAACTTCATCGACATGAAGTGATTGCCTTGTCTTTTTATCAGCAACCATCTGTGTCACGTTTTACCAACAGTCAGGTACTCAACCTACCAATGGTAAAACAATATGAGAAGCTAAAGAGTGTAAAAGCTCCAAGTTCTGTTATCGGGACAGCCCTGGGAATGCGTATTAAGCCGGGAAACCCTTACAGCAATTTGTCTTATACTCAGGAGCCTTATATCTTTGATCGGGATGCAAAAGGTTGGTTTCTCAGCCCGGAAGGCCGCCAATATGTTGAGCAGGAGTTGGCCGATTATCTGGAGATGATGAAACGTCCTGTCGATGTGCGTAAGCGATCAGAGGACTATATTCAGATCGTCGCCTTTCATCCCTCCTATGCCTACGAAGATTTTGTCGAAGGGATGCGGCCCGTCGTGGATGATGCCGGGAATCTCAGCTATGAGATCCGTCCTGGTATCCTGCGTGTGATGTGCAGTCGTGCCGCTGCCGATCCGGAGAATCGCTATGTGCTTATTATTGATGAGATCAACCGCGCCAACCTCTCTAAAGTCTTTGGAGAACTCATTACGCTCATCGAGGATGACAAACGTCTGGGAACATCAAATGCCTTGACGCTCAAACTCCCCTACAGCGGCGATAGCTTTGGCGTCCCCAACAATCTCTACTTCATTGGCACGTTAAATACGGCGGATCGCAGTATTGCCCTGATGGATGTGGCGATGCGTCGGCGCTTTGCCTTTGTTGACGTTCCACCGCGGCCTGATCTGTTGGGCACAACGATAGACACCACGGGCAGCGGCTTAGAGTTCAATCTTGCGGCGATGCTGTATGTTCTGAATGGGCGGATTCGGCAGCACATAGGGCGTTCACATGAGATTGGACACAGCTATTTCATGAATATCCGAGACAATCAATCGGGTCATCTTGAGCATGTCTGGAATACACAAATCCTGCCCCTGCTTGAGGAATATTTCTATAGCCGTGCCGACACGCTGAGAGAAGTGCTTCAAGAGTTTGTGCTGGACGAAGAGACTGACGAACGCTTTGGCTATGCAGAGGGTGAAGATTTGATGACAGCGCTGGGGAAGATGGCAAAGAACTATAGCAAGTAGAGAAATGACCCGTTAAAGGGGTGCGTTTAACAAGTGTGCAACGAGACGCCAATGTGTCTTGTTTACTATTTTCTTCGCAGATATGGGTACTGACATCCTATGCAACTGTGAGAGCGATTTGAATTCGGAGTATCATCGAAACCGAGCTTCGTGTGCTCAATCAATGCGTAGGATGTCGATAAACTTTTTTGCTGTGGGTGTCACAAAAAAGGACTAAATTAGCAGCTCGTTCCACGTTTGTTAAACGCACCCTACCTTATGGCAAGGCCTCCCTCACAACTCGTTTGGCATTTCGAACCAATTCATTTGCGGCATAATATTCATTCATGAGTTCGCTGGATGTGGCCTCGCCTTTATTCCAGCGATCCAGCGATAGAATCACCTCATCCATGGCCGAGAGCAGATTGCCAATCGCCGTTTGTAGATCGACACTGGCACACGGCGGAACATCCAACAAGGCTGTGTTACCTGGCCGATGTGCGTCATAAAACGCTGGGAGGAGAGCGATTTCACCTGAAAGGCATTAGCAACCGACTCATTCTTCAGTCCTGTCGTGGTGTCTGCAGGCAGGCGGATCATCCAGAACTCGCTCTGGAAGCGAGGCTGCCAGGTGGTGATGGGCACCACAATTTGCAGCTGATGACGGAAGGCACCAGCAATGTTGACGATAACCGCCGGGCGCAACTTTTGAATCTCATCCCCGACAGTAGGATCAAACTGAACACTCCAGATTTCGCCACGATTCATTCTGTGTCAACCCCATCGTCGAAGTCTGCGTCAGTGTAGCCTTCCAGATCGTCATGCTCATACATCTGTGAGCGTTCCAGG
>DAOTUR010000838.1:0-5208 GCA_034436915.1 Anaerolineae bacterium | reverse complement strand
CGCTTGAGTTCGACGACGACATAATCCCAGAATTGATATTCATCTTTCCAGGCATTGATATCAAAGCCAGGAAAATTGGCGAGGCGCGGATGCAGTTTGGCGCTGCGATAGATGATCGGCACGACGGGGATGCCCAGGCCGAGCGCCAGCGCCCATTCATAGGTGACATAGACCGACTCAGCAGAGTTGGGCGTGATGAGTACGACAATCGCATCGGCATGGATGATCGCCTCATCGATGTCCAGCCGCCAATCCATGCCAGGACGCGGGGCAGGATCAATGAAGGGTTTCAGAGCGCCGCGCACCAGAGCCTCTTGCAGCAGCAGCATCGGGCGGGCATCTTTGGGCGAATAGGAGATGAAGATGTTTTTCATAGAGAATTTCCTTGATGTAGGACATGATTCTCTACAAGGATATGAACAAATCGGCATGGGCGCAAAGACGACCTGAGATTCCATCATGGGAAGCTGTAGAGACACGGCACGCCATGTCCATTTTCACGCGATGAACGGACAGGGCAGGCCCTGTCCCTACGCCAAAATACATTTTTTTGTAACGAATGGCATTATAAAACGGCTTCTAAGGCGTTTCCTCCACCAATTTCACCACAGTCGCATGAGCAGCCTGCACCAGATTCGTCGGGCTAATGAGAATCTCTTCGCCCCACTGCCCCGTGCCAACGCCCAGAACCGCCTCCTGCATCAGCGCCTCATCGAGAAAGGTGCGCGTGCCATCGGGCTGCCAGCCAAACGGTGGAATCGAGCCAATGCGATAGCCCGTGAAGGCCAGCACTGCATCAGGATCGGCCATGCGAATATTGCGTGAGCCGAGCGCTTTTTTGAGCAGGCCCGATTTTGCCGATTGATCGCCGCCGACCATGATGAGCGCTTTTTCGCCTGTATCGACGACTTCAAAGATCAGCGTTTTGATCATCTGGCGTTCGCGGTAACCCAGGGCATTGGCGACGTTGGTCGCGCCTTTTTCCGTCTCCGGCGAGAACGAACGGCGTTCGTAGGCGATGCTGTGCTCATTCAAATAGCGATGCGAGGGAAGAATGGGTGGCATAAGAGACTCCTGTTTGGATCGATGTTGATATTTAATCATAGTGCAGACAGAGATTTGTCGTGACCCGTTGCAAGTCTGCCCCCATGCCGCCCGCTTTTCGCTATAATAGAAATACACAAGCAGGGGGAGATGCACCCGCTATGGATGATTACAACAAGCCCGCCTCACGTCGGCTGAACCAGGCCCGCAGCCGTCAGGCCAATCGCTACCGCCGCCAGGAAGCCTTCGTCACGCTCAAAGATGAAACCAGCCGCCTCAGCGCGTCCATGCCCCGCGTGCCGAATGAACGGGTGCAGCGGGCCAAATTGTTTGTGCAGGATTCATGGTGGTACATCCGCCATCGCACACCCGCGTTCCGCATCGTCGGCGGCATTATCGGCCTCACGATCCTATTTGTGCTGGCGGCGCTGGTGCTCTCGCCCAACATTGGCCCGAATATCTGGGCGCTGGGGATGCCGTTAGGGGGCAAATCCACCGCTGATGCCGAACTCGCCCTGATGACCGCGTGGCAAAATGATTTCAAAATCAACGTCAAGCTCAATGATCGCGTCTTCGCCCAGGTTGCGCCGGAACAGCTCGGCCTCCGCATTGATGTGGCGACGATGGTCAAAAATGCCAAATCAGCGGGCCTGTCCGGTCTGCCGCTGGGGGCGACCATCGACCCGCTCGTGAGTATCGATGAAGGCGCGGCGCAGCGCTATCTGCTCGATATTGTCGATAAGATCTATATTCCGCCGTATGAAGCGGGCTATATCTGGCAAAATGGCGGGCTGGTCGGTCAGCGCGGGACGCCGAGCCTCGAATTGGATATCCCGCTCACGCTGCAACGCATGAAGCAGAGTCCACGCCTGCTGGTGCAGTTGGGCACGCTCGATCTGCTGACCGATTCGACGCCGCCCACCGTCACCGATCCCACACCGTATCTGGCACAGGCGCAGTCCTTCGTCGGCTCCGGCTTCAAGCTGGTCGGCTACGATCCCTTCAAAGATGAGTACACGCCCTGGGCCACGACGCAGGAAGAGATGACGCGCTGGCTGGCCGCAGGTGCAAACAGCCTGACGGTGCGCTCCGATTCGGTCAAAGCCTTTGCTCTCGCCCTCAATCAGCGCCTCAACACGCCTGACGCGCCGCGCTATCTCGATCCGCAGGAGGTGATTGACAGCGTGCGCGATGCCGTTGCGACGGGCCAGACGCAGGCCCAACTGCGCGTGCGCTATCTGCCGCTGTCGTATGAGATTGCCAGCGGAGATCGCGGCTACAGCATCGCCCGCAAGACCGGCATGCCCTTCACGCTGATCGATCAGGCCAATCCCGGCTTGGATTGGAACAATCTGACGGTGGGCCAGATCGTCAATTTGCCCTCGCCGGATGAACTGCTGCCGATCAAGCCCGTTGCCAACAAGCGCATCGTGGTCGATCTTGACCGCCTGTGGATGGTCGTGTTTGAGAATGGCGAGATCATTCGCAGCACGCCGATCTCTACCGGACGTGACGCCGCGCCCACACACCCCGGCGTGTATCAAATCCTGGAGCACACCAATATCGCCTATGGCAGCAGCTTTACGCTGTGTTCGGGCGGCACAACCGACTGCGGCCAGTGGGAAATGTACTGGTTCATGGGCATTTACGAGGTCGTGCCGGGCCTGATGAACGGCTTTCATGGCAATGTGGTGCTGCCCAATGGCAATTTACTCGGCGGCGGCGGCGGCGCACGCCAGGCCACGACGTTCGGCTGCATCATGTCTGACGATGACAACGCCAAATTTCTGTATGATTGGGCGGAAGATGGCACAATGGTCGAGATTCTGTCGCGGGATTATGCGCCGCACAGCGCCCTGGGCCAGCAGGCGTATGATCTGATCCGCACGAATCAGTATTAACCTCTCCCCGCTTCGCAAGGAGGGGCTTACCTCACAGGGCAATTGCATCTAAACGTAATTCAGTGAAATTAAAGAACTCACAACGGTTCTTGTAGGGGCATGATGTATCATGCCCTGGGCGCAGCACGCTGCGCCCCTACATAAATACCCTCTGTGATCTTTTGTGAACCAGAAAAATTTAAGATGCGTAATCATTCACCTATCTATGCAACAAAGGCCGTTGTAGGGGCGCGATGGATCGCGCCCTGATTGATTTGAAGGATATTTGTCATTGGGCAGGATGCATCCTGCCCCTACGAACCCACGATCCTCACGGGTAGGTGAATGATTACTAAGATGCGTAATCATTCACCTATCCATGCAACAAAGGCCGTTGTAGGGGCGCGATGGATCGCGCCCTGATTGATTTGTAGGGGATTTGGCTTGGGCAGAATGCATCCTGCCCCTACAAACCCACGATTCTCACGGATAGGTGAATGATTACTAAGATGCAATCGCCCTATACCTCACCCCTCTCCACGATAGTGGGGTAAGGGCCGGGGGAGGGGTTGGGGAGGGGTTCAGCGCTTTTCCAGCACGGCCACTGTCTCCACATAATAGGTGTGCGGCGCAAAATCCAGCGGCTGAATCTGCGTGAGGGCGAAGCCATTTTGCATAAAATAGGTCGCATCCCGCGCAAATGACAGCGGATTGCTGCTGACATAAATAATCTGCCCACAGGTTGCCGCCAACTGCTGCCGCGCCTCCTCGCTCAAGCCCGTGCTCGGCGGGTCGATCACGCCGACATCGAACGTCATCTCCGAGTCAATCATCGATTCCAGCGTGTCTTCGACTGTGCCTTCGACGATGGTGACTTCCTCGAACATCTCAAGATTCACCTCAGCATCACTCGCCGCCGGGGGATAGCTCTCGATGACGGTGACGTGCGCCGCGTGCCGCGCAAGATGAGCCGCAAAGACGCCAACGCCCGCATAGGCATCGAGCACGGTTTCGCTGCCCGTGAGCCGCGCCAAGCGCACGACCTCCTGGGCAAGACGGGCGGTCTGGGCGATATTGGCGCGGAAGGGGCTGCCCACCGTGACGCGCAGCGGAATCTTGTTGAGCACATAGGTGAGATTGGTATCGCCCACCAGATTGAGCGGCTCACGATCCGGCAGAATCACATTGATGCTCAGGCGCATCTCAGAGGTCAGCGCGGGCATGATCTCGTTCGCCATCTCCAGAACGAGCATCATCTCATCGTGTTCGCCGCGCAGCAGATGTACGCGCTTGGCATCGCTGAAATCCATCTCCAGCGAGTCATACAGCGCGAGGAGATCGGGGTGCAAAATGTAACAGGTGTTGATCTGTTCGAGCGTGCGACCATCGCGGGTGTGCAGCGCCAGATGCCCGTCGTCGTCGGGGATGAACATCATACGCCAGTTATAACCCCAGTGCTGCGGTGAGGGGATGACATGCTTGAGGACGCGGCTCAACAGTGGATCGGACATTTTGCCTGCCCGCCCCAATTGATCGGCCAGCACATCAAATTTGAGGACGACCTGTGCGCCGTAATCGATATGCTGCCACTGACAGCCCCAACAGCGGCCAAAGTGCTCACAGCGCGGCTTGACGCGATCACCCGATGCATCGAGCAACCGCACGCCTTCGGCAAACACGGCCTTCTCCGTCACGCTGGTGATCTGCGCCTCAATCTGTTCGCCGGGGATGGCATAGGGCAGGAAGATGCGCTCTTTGCCCGTCCGCCCAATCGCCAGCCCGCCCTGCGCCATATCCGTGATTTCAAGCGTGACATTGGCCCCGGTCTCTGCGCGGCGGGCGGGCGGACGCGATTGTTGGCGGGGGGGCGGCGGGCCTTTGCGGGCGTTGTTCTGGGATTTGCGCGGGGGACGGGGCATCGATTGATCCTTGGACTCATTGGGATGGAAGTGCCGCCATTGTAGCGTAAAAGCTCTCAAGCACAGAGAACACGCAGGACACAGGGAATCTTTCTTCGCATCCTTTGTGTCTTTGCGCTTTCCATCTTTCTTCGCGTTCTTTGCGTCTTTGCGGTTTCTCGTTTTTCTCTGTGTTATCCGTGTCCTCTGTGGTTCAGCGCTCTTTTTGATTGATCCTTGCAAACACACGCCTTTTATCCCATCCTTGCGGCGCTGTTGATCCACCCGAAAGCCCGATCGTAAGCATCCCCATCCCTGAAGGGAGGGGCTTTTAGCCCCAATGCTTACCAGACTCAGGTCGCAAGACCTCCGTTAGAGACGAATAC
>DAOTUR010000837.1:0-2066 GCA_034436915.1 Anaerolineae bacterium | reverse complement strand
CCACACTGCTTAAGAAGCGGGTCGAGATGGTACTGCCGCTCTCAGGAACAGAGCTGGAAGAAGTAATTGTGCGTCCCGCTGAGCAGGTCGGAGCGATATTTGAGCGGGGTCTTGCTTCTCTCATTGCTCGTGATATTGCACAGCAACCGGGAATACTACCGCTGCTGCAATATGCGCTCACCGAACTGTTTGAGCGGCGTGAAGGCAGAATGCTGACCCTGGCGGCTTATCAGGCGATTGGCGGTGTCACGGGGGCGCTGGCACGAGGCGCAGATGAAGTCTATGAGGCCCTATCCCCAGAGATGCAGCCGTTTGCGCGGCAGATGTTTCTGAGACTCGTGACGCCGGGTGAAGGCACTGAAGATACCCGACGACGCGTGGGACTGGCAGAATTAAACGGGTTGGTAGCACCAGGTGAGGAAGCAGATGTACAGGCGGTGCTGAATGCGTTCGGTAAATATCGGCTGTTAACCTTTGATACAGACGAGACCACCCGTCAGCCCACCGTTGAAGTCGCGCATGAAGCGTTGATCCGTTCATGGGTTCAACTGCGGAGCTGGTTAGATGACAGCCGTGAGGATATACGGTTAGAGCGTTTCCTCCAAACTGCGGCGGCAGAGTGGGAAAACACCGCACGAGATGAAAGTTATCTGCTTCAAGGAACACGTCTCGAACAGTATGAAGACTGGCAAACAGCCACAAGTGTTGCCATTACCCCGCAGGAGCAGGATTACCTCACGGCCAGCAGCGCAGTCCGCGACGCGAAAAGGATACAGGACGAATCCCGCAAAGAACGTGAAGCCAAACTTGAGGAACGCTCCCGTAATCGACTGCGCTATCTGGCGGCGGTGTTGACCGTGGCGTTTATCGGCGCACTGGGACTGTCTGGCTTTGCCTTTAATGAAAGCAATCGCGCTGAAACAGCGCTAACTACAGCGACCATCGCACAGGGCGCAGCAGAACAGCGCGGCACGCAAGTTGCACAGCAGGCGGCCACCAGCAACGCCAATGCACAGTTGGCGCAGAATAATGCTGTGACGGCCACCATCGCACAGGGCCAGGCCCTCGATAACGCGGCCACGAGCAATGCCAACGCTGCACGGGCCCTTGTGGCCCAATCGACAGCGGTGCGTAGTGTCATCGAAGCCAACAGCCAGTCACTCGCAGCCAATGCGCTGAGGGCTTTTGCCGAGGGTGATTCGGATTTGGGGCTGATCGCGGCAATTCAAGCCAATCAGATTGACAATCCCTCGATTCAGGCCCAACGGGCGCTTTATACCGCTGCCTACAGCCCCGGCCCGCGCCTGACGATCCCAACCGAATTTGTCTCCACGACGTTTCTGGTTGGCGAAACGCGCACCAAAAGCTCAGCCAATGCCGCTGCCTATACGCCGGACGGCACGCGCCTAGTGTATGGCATCAGGGATAATCTGGTCATCATCAACGCAAACACAGGCGAGGAGCTGTTCCGCACCCAACTTTCACTTGGCAGAATAGATGAAATGATAATGCATCCCGACGGCGACTCGGTTTTCGTGACCAACAGCGTGACGGTGCTGCGTGTGCGCCTCAGCGATGGCGACCTGATTCAGACCTACGAGGGCTTGGAGACGGACTCGTTTGTTAACAGGATGTTGCTCAGTCCCGACGCCCGCCATCTGCTCGTCAATGCCGTAATCGACTCTGATACCAATAAGACAGAGCTCATCGAGTGGGACGTTGCAGATGGGGCCTTGATGCGCCACCTGGAGACAGGTCTGGCAGCGTATGATGTAGGCTTTGGGCCAGACGCCGCCGATCTGGTCGTGCTGGGCTACGATGCAGCCGATGATCTCATGCTGGCGCGGGTGGATTATGCCACGCTGGAACAACGCTGGCGTGTTCCCGTGCGCGGGACAGGTTTTGCGATCAGTCCAGATCGCCAGGTCCTGATGCTGGTGGGCGATACAGTCCGCCTGTGGAGTCTGACCGACGGGGCGGTGGTGCAGGAATTTGCCCTGCCAACCGCGCTAACCAGCGCGGTACACGCCCGCTTCACGCCCGATGGCCGCCAGGTGCTGATCGGG
>DAOTUR010000836.1:0-7821 GCA_034436915.1 Anaerolineae bacterium | reverse complement strand
AAAAGCAGGGTTTTCGCCAAAATTTGGCACTTTGTGACCTTTTATAAACCAAGTTTTGGGGTCAAATTTGCTTCAAAAAGGCAGATTTGGCTGTGTTTTCAAAATTGGCGAAGGTATTGTTATAAAAGTAGAGGAAAAGAAAACACCCGTAAGCGCTAGACATGTATGGACATTTGCGTAATCATCGGCGGAATTTTTAGATTTTTGCATTGTGCTGAGTATCTCCTCTTCATCAGAGTGCTTCAATTTTACGTTTACCCTGAGTTTTTCCTCTTCTCTTTCTCTGGTAACGGTGTTTTCTCTTCTAGATACCACCAACTGGCAAAGAAAAGTGTCATGAGCGGGCCAAAACAGCCAAAATTTGCGATCATTCCAATAGGGAATGCCAACTCTAATCCACTGAAAACAAACTCATTTTGTGCAAGGCTTGAGGAGAATATGAGGGGGGTGATAAGCAGGCAGACACAGAACACAAGCCCACTCGAAATCAGATAAACACCCAGAAGCAGCAGGCCGTTGCCGAGAATGAGTATTGAAGCGCCTATGGGCGACTCTTTCAATTTTTGCATTGTTCCAACTTGCTTATACCGACACCTCTATCTTATACAAAAAGGCGAGGAGCATTCCTCGCCTTTTGCAATCTCGTCTTATCAATGCGCCTATGAAGGCGTGGCGATCTCGTGCAGATAGGCGATGATCGTGTCAACGGCCTTCGCGTACATCTCCAGATGGAAGCTCTCGTTGGGGCCGTGTGCGCCCGCATCGGGCAGGCTGAAACCGAGCAGCACCACCGGAATCCCCAACGTCTCCTGAATATCAACCACCACCGGAATGCTGCCGCCGCCTGGAATGAAGACGACAGGCGTTGACCAGCGCTTGGCGAACGCCCGTACCGCCGCCTGTACCCCCGGATGCTCAATCGGTGTGCGTGCTGCTTTCGATCCGCCCTTGTTCTCAATCTCGACTTTGACCGTCTTGGGCGCGATGGCATGGATGAAGGCATCAACCTGGGTGAAAATTTTCTTGGGGTCTTGGTTGGCGACGAGGCGGCAGGTGATCTTGGCTTTGGCAAAGGCGGGGATGACGGTTTTTTGTCCCTCGCCCGTGTAGCCGCCAAAGATGCCGTTGATCTCCAACGTGGGGCGTGCGCCGATGCGCTCGATCTTGCTATAGCCTGGTTCTCCCCATTCGGGCAGATCGCCCATCCATGACTGCCAATCCGCTTTGTCGACTTCGACCTGCTTGAGGGCTTCGCGCTCGTCGGGCGTCATGGTGTAGACATCCTCATAGAAGCCTGGGACAGCCACGCGACCATCTTCCAGATGCAGCTTGGCGACGATTTCCGCAATCGCCTGGGCGGGATTGTGCAGCACGCCGCCGTTGCCGCTGTGCATATCGCGCTGCGGGCCGCGCACCGTGATTTCGAGTCCCATCAGGCCGCGCAGCGAATAATTGATCGACGGCTGCGTGAGCGAACGAATGCCCGTATCGCTGATGACGCACAGATCAGCGGCCAGCAGCGTGCGGTTGGCCTCGATGAACGCGCCAAGATTAGGCGAGCCGATTTCCTCTTCGCCCTCAAAGAAGTATTTGACGTTGACCGGAAAGCCGTATGTATTCAGCAGCGCTTCGGCGGCCTTGACATGGCTCATGACCTGGCCTTTGTCATCGGCGGAGCCGCGTGCATAAATGCGATTGTCGCGGATTTGCGGATCGAACGGCGAATGCAGCCAGCCATCTTCCATCACGGCGGGCTGCACATCATAATGCCCATAGATGAGGATGGTGGGCCTGTCATCGCCCGCGTGCAGCCAATCGCCATAGACGACGGGATGCCCATTGGTCGGCATGACCTGGAGGTGTTCCAGGCCGATGCGCGTCATCTCGCCCGCCAGCCAGCCCGCTGCCTGGAGCATATCCTGTTTGTGCATCGGGTCGGTGCTGACGCTGGGGATACGTAGAAATTCCATCAATTCGTCACGGAAGCGCTGAGTGTTCTGCGCGGCATACTCATAAGGGGTTGTCATTCATTCAGCCTTTTAGGATGGCAATCAATCTTGAACACGATACAGGAGAAAGACAAATGGGCGCAAAGAAATCAATGAGAAACACTCCTCCCTGGCCCTCCCCACTCCGTAGGGAGGGGTTGGGGTGGGGTTAAATCCTACATCTTCGCCGTTTCATACAAAAAGTGAATGGCGGTGCGAATGCCGCGATGGAACAACCGCAGATCAAAATGCTCATTCGGGCCGTGTAAGCCGTCGCTGTTCAGGCCAAAGCCCATGAGAATCACGGGCATGTGCAGCATATTCTGGAAGATGCCCACGATCGGAATGCTGCCCCCTTCGCGGCGGAAGATCGGCGCTGCGCCCCAGCCCTGCGTATAGGCGCGGATGGCCGCCTGCATCGCCGGATTGTCGGTATTCACCAGGATCGCGGGCGCTCCGGCGCGATTGTTGGGGATCGAGACTTCAAGCGTGACGCCAACCGGGACATGCTGACGCAGAAAATCGATCACCTGCTTTTGCACCGTCGCCGGGTCTTGATCGGGGACGAGGCGGATTGAGATTTTGGCCCAGGCTTTTTGCGGCACAATATTCTTGAAGCCACGCTCAAAATAGCCGCCGCCAATGCCCGTGAGTTCCAGCGTGGGGCGTGCGCCGATTTGCTCACTCAGAGTGAAAACGGGTTCGCCAAACGGCTGTGAGGCCCCCGTTGAGTCGCGCCATTCGTCTTCCGTGATCTCTGTCTCCGCGATTTCTCTGCGTTCGCCTTCGTTTAGGGTGCGAACGGCGTCATAAAAGCCAGGGACGGTGATTCGACCTTCGGCATCGTGCAGCTTGCCGAGCAGCTCGACCAGCGCATGAATCGGGTTTTGCACTGTGCCGCCATATGCGCCGCTGTGCAAATCCTGCTTGGGGCCATAGAGAGTCACTTCAAACCCTGTGTTACCGCGCAAGCCATTGAGAATCACGGGCTGCTCCGGCTGTGTCATGCTGCTGTCCGAGATGACGCACACATCCGCGCTGAATTTCTCGGCATGGGCGGGTACATAGTCTTCAATGTGCTCGCCGCCGGATTCTTCTTCGCCCTCCAGCAAGATTTTGACGTTGACGGGCAGACGTCCCTCGGCCTTGAGGATGGCTTCAACCGCTTTGAGGTGGGCGAACGCCTGACCTTTGTCATCAGTGGAGCCGCGTGCATACAGGACGCCATCTTTGATGACAGGCTCAAACGGATCAGTATCCCAGCCATCGCTCGTTTGCGCGGGCTGCACATCATAATGACCGTAGATCAGGACGGTTCGGGCCTGTTCACCTGCGCCGAGCCACTGGGCAAAAACCAGTGGATGATGGCCCACTTTTTCGATCAGCTCGGTCTCAAGGCCCATTGCCTGCAAATGCGTGATGAGCCAATCCGCCGCCTGCTTCACGTCCGCTTTGTAAGCGGGGTCGGTGCTGATGCTCGGAATGCGGATGAGATCATTCAATTCATCCTGGAACTGCTGCGCGTGCGACTCAGCGTAATCAAGCGCCTTCTGCATGAGAAGACTCCTTCTGTGAGGGTGAGGTTAGTACAGGGTGACGATTCATAAAGATGGTGTTGCCCATCCCGGCAATGACGATGACTGTCGTCCCCGATGAATCGGGGTGTTCAAACGTTTGACCAAATCCCACATCCACCGTCAGCCAGCGGCGCGAGGTGAGGCCGAACAAAGCGCCCAGAAGGGCAGCGATCATCCAGGGTTTTATTTTCATGGTGCGGCCTGTGTCGACATGGCGCGGCTGGCTTCTTCCCAGATCACGCGGCGCGTCTCATCAGCGGGTTTGAAGGGGAAATAATAGCCGACGCGATCCAGCAGGCCGTGATAGCGTTCACGTACCTTATAAGGAAGCTCCTCCGGCGGGGCCACGACGGCAAATTCATGCAGAATTTCATCGGGGACATCGCGCCACATGTCGTTCCATTTGCCCTCTTTGGTGAGCTGGTTCATACGTTCACCAAAATCGCCCCAGCCATGCAAATCCAATACGGCGCGATAGCTCGGTGTGCTGGCATAAAAGGCGATCTGCGATTTGATCTCTATCGTGCTGCGTTCGATCTCCTCGGCATTGCGCCCGGTCACGACGAAAATGGCACAGGACAGCGCGACATCTTGCAGCGTGCGGCCTGCGCTCTGTGCGCCTTCGCTGATGGCCGGACGAATCGTGTCTTGCAGATAGCGCACGGTATGGAAGGGGTGGACATGAAAGCCGTCGGCTATCTCGCCGCCTAATTTGCACAGGCCCTCATTCACGCCTGCAATGTAAATCGGGATGTTGGGGTGCTCAATCGGGCCAGGATTGAAGAAGGGCGGCAGCACGCCGAAGTTATACACCTCGCCGCGATAGCGCAGGCTGCCCTGCGCCTGAAACGATTTCCAGATCGCCCGCATCGCTTCTACGTACTCGCGCATTTGCGTCACAGGCTTGTCGATCCACAGCGCCGAAAAGCGCTTGACGACGTGAATCTTGATCTGCGTGCCCAGGCCGAGGATGAAACGGCCTTTTGACTGCGCGGCTAAGTCCCACGCAATCTGGGCTGTCACCATCGGGCTGCGCGGGAAGGCGACAGCGATGCACGTCCCAATTGTCAGCGTTTGCGATCCGACAGCGGCCAGCGTCAGCGGCAGAAAGGGGTTATGGGCCGCTTCCGCTGTCCACAGACCATCGAAGCCATAGCGCTCCACCTGTCGCGCAATCTCTATCGATTCATTGAGATCATCGGGGAAAATCGTCACATCAAACTTCATAAGGTGTTCTTCTTTCAGGAAATTATTTTATCCGCCGACTATAGCAGACATGCATTCTTCTCGCTATTCGCCCCGCTGCTATGAAAATGTTATAATCTCCGTGATTCTTTCACAGACAAAAATAGAGAAAGCTTACCTATGACACAGCCTGCCGCCCCTGCTGACCAGCTCACGCCTGAACATCTTCTAACGTTGTATCAGGTGTCTACCTGGATTAACTCAACGTTGGAGTTTGAAAGCGCCCTCAACAATGCGATGGACGCGATTATGCAGGTGACAAAAGCACAGCGCGGTTTTTTGATGATCCTCAACGAGTCGGATAACGTGTTGGAAGTGCTTGTGGCACGCGGCATTGATGGGGCCACCATCGAATCAGAAGGTTACAGCACGACAATTGTGAACAAAGTCGTCGAAACCAGCGAGCCGCTGCTGACGAATAATGCCCAATTTGATACCCGCTTCAACGCCGGAGCCAGCATCATCATGCGCGGGCTGCGAGCGATTATCTGTGCGCCAATGCTGGTGCATGATCGGCTGATCGGTGTGGTCTATGTCGATACGGCGATGAAAGCCGGAGCCTTCCGCCCGCAGGATATGGCGCTGATTATGGCCGTATCGGGGTTGGCGGCGCGGGCGATTGAAAATGCGCGGCTGTATCTGGTGGCGAAGGAAAAAGGGCGTCTGGAACAGGAACTGCAAATGGCGCACACCATCCAGCGCGGCCTGCTGCCGCGTGAGATGCCCAAAGTGAAGGGCTATGAGGTTGCGCCGCACTGGGAAGCCGCCCGTGAAGTCGCGGGTGATTTTTATGACGCCTTCATCATGGAAGATGGGGCACTTGGGACGGTCATCGCGGATGTGTCGGACAAAGGCGCTCCGGCGGCCCTGTTTATGGCGGTGGCCCGCACGCTGATTCGCAGCCATGCCCATGCCGGGATGCATGCTGTTGAGACCGTCAGCCGCACGAACGATCTGCTGCTGCCGGATGCCGAACAGAATGGCATGTTCGTGACGCTGTTCTACAGCCATTTCCACGTTGGCGGCCACAGCGTCCATGTCAACGGGGGACACAATCCGCCTGTGCATTACCATGCGATCAACCGCCAGCCGGAATTTTTGCCACGCGGTGGGCGAGCGCTGGGCTGGTTCCCGAATAACCCCCTCAAAGAGTATGATATCCAGTTGAGTCCGGGCGATGTCATCGTCTATTACACCGATGGCCTGACGGATGCCGAGAATCCCGCAGGGGAGCCATATGGGGAGCAGCGTCTTGCCCAGGCCATCCAGCGTCATGCGGGCAAGCTGACGGCGATTGAACTGCGCGATGCCATCCTCAAGGATGTTGAGCAGTTTTGTGATGGCACACCGCCTTTTGATGATTTAACCATGTTGATCGTTCGCTATACCGGTTGATGATCACAATCAGGATCGAGTAACGTCTATGCTGAAAACGGATACGGGCTACGTTCGCAATATTCATTGGGTCTTCGTGGCGATCTTCGTCATCGTGGTTACGCTGGCTTTGTGGCAAATTCGCAATATTTTGATGCTGACGCTCGCGGCAGTCATGCTGACCGTGTTTGCATCAATGCCTGTACGGTATCTCGTGGGGCGGGGCATGGGGCGCGGGCTGGCGATTTTCGTGTCGGTGGTAGGGGGGATTGCTCTGGTTGTGCTGCTGATTCTGCTGGTCTTCCCGACATTGATTCAGCAGTTCAGCGTTTTGTTCACCGACATTATCCCTCAAGGTATCCAACGGCTGATTGATCGATGGAACAGCGGCGAACTCATTGAGCAGACGCCGCTGCTCCAGCAGATTCCCAACATCAAAACCACGATTCAGAGCTTCGTCATCGACCAGAATGTGCTGAATCAGGTGCTGTCGCAGGTGGGAGCGGCGCTGAGTCAGTTCAGCGGCTCGGTCATTCCGCTGCTTGGGGATGTGGCGAGTACGCTGTTGAGCTTTCTGATCATCATCTTCCTCTGTATGTACTTCATTGCGGAGCCGGATCGCTATATTGAGGATGTGATTCGCCTTACGCCGATGTGGTATCGGCAGCGGATGCGCGTGATCCTGGGGCGGATTGACGACACGATCCGTGCGTGGCTGCGCGTCACAGGCGCTTCGATGCTAATCACCGGGCTTGGCACAGCCGTTGGCCTCGCAATCCTGGGGATTCAGCAGTGGGCAGCTCTGGGGGTGCTGGCGGGCGTCCTCTCCTTCATCCCCAACTTTGGCCCGATTATGGCGCTGATTCCGTCGGTGGCGGTGGCGATTGTGCAAGCGCCGCAGTATGCGCTGCTGGTGGTCATCATCATCTATGGGGTGTCATTTGTGCAAAGCCAGGTGTTTGGCCCGATCATGGCCCGCGAGAGCATGAAGATTGCGCCCGTCATGGTGCTGATTGGGCAGATCGTGTTTGGGATTTTCTTTGGTTTCCTGGGCATTATGCTGGCTGTGCCTCTGACCGCGATCATGATGGTGCTGATTGAGGAGATCTACGTCAAAGATATCCTGGGGGATGCGGGCCATCTATACAAACCTGCTGTCTCGCTTGATATGGATGATCTCGTCACTGAAATTGACTAACTGCGGCCATAAACAAGACGCACTTTCCCTTGACGGGGGCTTTGAACGTGATAAGATAGCCCTCGTCAGGCGCGATATACAATGCGGAGACAACAGGGTACTTAACAATACTATAACCTGAACACTCGCGGTCATTTGATCTTTGCTGTGCCGAGACTGCTGAAGGACATCCTATCATATCTATTGATAGGGCTTCTATTCTGTCTGTCATCAGCGCGGCTCTAAACGACCCTTGACGCAGGATTAAAACCTGTTAAGATATCTCAAGTCGACGCAGTAAATGTGCAACGACAAACTTAAAAAATGTATAAACCGCCAGTTCTTATTGAAAAGGAATGCCTTTCGCATTTGCTTCAATAAGAAGCTGACATTGTTCAGTGCTGACCCTCCACGTTTCCCCTGCTCGGCGTTTTAAACGCACGGCCAGGTTGGAAATCGG
>DAOTUR010000835.1:0-4087 GCA_034436915.1 Anaerolineae bacterium | reverse complement strand
TCGGAACTGGTGAGGCATTCCGAAGTGCCTATGTATTCGTCTCTAACGGAGCCTTTTCAGGCCAAGTCTGGTAAGCATTGGGGCTAAAAGCCCCTCCCTTTAGGGATGGGGATGCTTACTATCTCAGGTTCAAGCATTATTTTAGAGATTGCGAATAAAACAAGCACAATCTGATTTTTAGAAACTCCTGTCGGAGCACCCTGTAAGCACTCCGACATGGTAATAAAGGCTACTGTCTGAAAGACGGTGTTTCGGTGGGGGTAGTGCCACGATCATCCTCATCCTCCGTCAGTGGGACGGAGAGTACGATAAACAAAGCCAGAAAAAGCACGACGACGACGGCAATAAACAGTTGCAGCATAGGAACAGTCCTTAAACGCTTGCGTCATACTCTATTAAACGCCAAAACGCGCACAAAGGTTCCATTTTCCGACAGTTCTTAACAAGTTCTTTAGTCTCGGTTCATACAAGAAATGGGACGCGACAGCTCTATCGCCGCGCCCCGTATTCGCTACGCCTGGGCTGCCCGCCGCCGCGCAATCTCCGGCAGCAGCAGCAGCGTGATCAGCCCATTGAGCACAACAATCACGGTACTGCCTTCATGCGCGAAGATGCCCAGGGGCAGCGGCAGATTGATCACAAAGGTGCTGATGATCAGGACGACGATCACGCCCAGCGAGAAGATAATGTTCTGCCACACGACGCGCTGCGCCTTGCGACTCAGCAGGATGGCATCGCGCAGGCGGCCCAATTGATCGCCCATGAGCACAACATCCGCCGTCTCCAGCGCCACATCCGACCCGGCCACGCCCATCGCAATCCCAACATTCGCCAGGGCCAGCGCGGGCGCATCATTCACGCCATCGCCCACCATCGCCACATGATTCGATTCGGCCTGCAACTGCTTGATGATCGTCACCTTGTCTTCCGGCATCAGGCCCGCATAGATGCGTGTCACACCGGCTTGTGCGGCAATCGCCTTTGCGACAGACGGTTGATCGCCTGTCAGCATCGCCACTTCAATGCCCATTGCCCGTAGTTCAGCGATGACCTTCGGGGCATCCGGGCGCAGCGTATCCGCCGCCGCCAGCAGCCCGATCCACACGCCATCGCGCAGCACACCCATCGTCGTCTGGCCGCTGTGTTCCATCTGGTCGCGCATGGCAACAAGATCATCGGGTAGCGGCGTTTGCTCCTGCACATGCGCGGCGCTGCCCACGAGGATGGTGTGTCCGCCAATCTCGGCCTGCACGCCCTGACCGGGGAGCGAGTCAAAATTCTGGATGGCACCGAGGGTGAGGCCGCGCTCTTTGGCCGCCTGCACAATCGCTTCGGCCAACGGATGCTCAGAGCGTGATTCAACGGCTGCCGCATAACTGAGAAGTTCGGCTTCGCTGACGCCGTGTGCGGCCATCTGCACGAGGCGCGGCTGCCCGGCGGTGAGTGTGCCGGTCTTGTCAAAGGCGATGATCTTGACGTTAGCGAGTTCTTCCAGGAACGCGCCGCCCTTCATCAGCACACCCATACGGGCCGCCGATGCAATCGCGGAGATGAAGGCGGCTGGCACGCTGATCACCAGCGCACACGGTGAGGCGACTGTCATCAGCACCATTGCGCGATAAAAGTTTGTGGTGAAATCGACCAGACCAAGCGCAGGCGGAATGACGATGAACAGGGCAATCGCCACGATGATAAACAGAGCATAGATCTGCTCAAAGCGATCCAGGAAACGCTCTGCCGGGGCCTGATTCTGCTGGGCGCTCTCCACCATCTGAATGATGCGGGCCAGCGTCGTCTCGCCTGCCAATTTGGTCGGGCGGATATCGAGCGTTCCCTGCTTGTTGAGCGTGCCTGCGAAGACCTTATCGCCGATGGTTTTTTCCACCGGGATCGACTCGCCCGTGATCGGAGATTGATCAATCGCGGAGTGACCATCGACGACCACGCCATCCACCGGAATGCGGCCACCGGGGGCGATCAGCACCGTATCGCTGAGTTGAATCTCAGCAAAGGGTACTGTGAGCGTGGTGCTGCCGCGCCGAATTTGCGTTTCTTCAGGATAGAGTTTAAACAGGCTTTTAATGGCTTTGCGGCTGCGGCCAATCGCGTAATCTTGCAGCACATTGCTGAGAGAGAACAGGAACAGCAGCAGCCCGCCCTCCTGCCAACCGCCAATGCTGGCCGCACCGAGGGCGGCGAGGATCATGAGCAGGTCAACATCGACGTGCCTTTTACGCAGATGCTCAATCGTGTTCTTGAGGCCGAAGAGTCCCCCGGCGGCATAGGTGATAATGTGCAGCAGCATGATGACCGCTGTCGGCCACACCGAGCGTGTGCCAATCTCGGTCAGGATCAAGCCTGCAAATGTGACAGCGACGAGGCGCGGTTCAAGCCATTCCTGCGTCAGCCATGTGGGAGTTGTGGGTTGGGGTGTGGCGGTGGTGTGCGAAGCACCAGAGACTTTGATCGCGTTCATAGAGATTTTTCCAGTGTGATAAAACACCATTACTCGTTCGTATAATCTATTTTAACCGATGTTTCACATGATGTCCACATCATGTGAAAATGCTCATAAACGTCTCGCGTTCTTAATCGATCCAGCATATTTATACGGCGGGGTTGTGCGCTACAATGAGGGCACCTGACGACTGTGATGAACTTGATTTCCTATGCCGACACCGTTCACGCATCTCGAAATTGCCAACCGACTGCTCTGCGACCCTTTGATTCCAGACGAATTACGCACTGCCTTTCGTACCTATGAACCCGCCTACCTGCTCGGCATCATCTGTGCCGATGCCAAAGTCCCGCGCAAAGACCGCGAGTGGACGCACTTCTATGCGTATACGCGCCCGATGGAAGAGCATCCCTGGCGCACGATGATGGACACGTATCCATTGCTCATGCATCCCAGAGGGCCGGAGCACCGCGTCTTCGTGGCGGCATATGTGGCGCATCTGGCGATGGATGAATACTGGTCGCGTCATATGCTCAAGCCGCATTTTGGCGAGAGCGAATGGGGCAACAGCATTCATTGGCGCTTCTTTGTGCTCAATCTGCTCATGATCCATCTGGACGAGCGCGATTTACGCACGCTGGCCCGCGAACAGGCGCAGATTATGAAGCAGTGCCAGCCCGTTAATTGGCTGCCGTTTATACCTGACGATGTGTTGGTGGGGTGGCGCGATTTTGTGGGCGATCAGATCCCGGATGCCAGCCGCACGCTTGAGGTGTTGAGCCAGCGCGTGGACAAGACGCCGGAGGAGCTGCGCCTGCTAGTGGACAGCCCGAAGAAGATGCAGTCGTATCTGTGGGACAATGTACCGCAGTCCGTGTTGGCCCACATCGAAAAAGAGATGTATGTATTCACGTGCGAGCAGCTTTTGGTGTATTGGGGGGAGACGGAGGGAGTGGTTTAGGGTGAGGGGAAATTTTTGGGTTTCCGAGTCTCTTCTCTGTCTCTAGACCAATACTCATAGAAACGAATCGCTACAAAGGGGCCCACAATGCAAAAGCTTAACACGATAAAACAGCCTGGATAACAGTCTCGAATGAGCCACACAATCCCTAACGTCAAAATGCTAAACTCAATTTGAATTTTTCCGACTTCTATAATCCATACGATGAACGTTCCAACTAAAAGGAACGCTCCAATCGTGAGTATGCTCGAAATGAAGTAAATGCCGATAAATGCCAGGCATGACGCTACTTTTTGAAGATTGAGCCGTAATTCTTCTGAGTTTTGCATCACGCTCTCCTCTAACTCACTTCTGCTTTGTATCCAAATCTGAATTTTTACGTTTCGCAGATCTTCTATCCATGTAGAGGGACATGACCAGGAGTCCAACGAATCCACTCACAATAAAACTCAGAAAAAATGCAACCATACCAGATCCTATACGTCCAAATTCACTGTCGGGTGAGTTCATAATGACGGCTCTGGCAACTGCCATACATATTATGAGGCTTATAACAATACCTTCGCCAAAATCCAGAGTACCTGGAAAAGCAGGGTTTTCGCCAAAATTTGGCACTTTGTGACCTTTTATAAACCAAGTTTTGGGGTCAAATTTGCTTCAAAAAGGCA
>DAOTUR010000834.1:0-2859 GCA_034436915.1 Anaerolineae bacterium | reverse complement strand
CGCCATGTCCAGCACGCGATGTTCAGCACGCCATGTCCAGCACGCCATGTCCAGGGATTCGGACATGACATGTCATGTCCCTACAAACCGTCGGGCGGGTCATTTCATCGTGTTTGGGTACTACAATCACATTTTATATGTCGCCTACAGATACCGCGCACTCGACATCAACACGAGTGCCGCCATCGACAGCCCCAGGCTGACCCAGGCGCTGCGATAAAAACGCGCATTCAACTCCTGCATAAGAGTCACGAGAGCGTCGTCAGATAGGCAATGATATCGGCCAACTGCTGATGAGACAGCTTTTGCCCGTACTGTCCAGGCATTGAATTGGTGAACCCCGGCACAATGAAGGCAGCGGGCTGCGTGATGCTTTGCAGCGTATGTCCGCCCCTATACGAATCGTTGTGAACATCCTCATTCATCGCATGACGATGACATGCGATTGCTCTTTCATCTCCATGATGGACAAATATGACCTTGAAACTATAATCCGTGAGCAGCGCTGTTCGGATCATACGGCCCGCCCCTTGCCCATGCCATGACCGCTCACGGATATTCAAGTGGCTCAAAGACGATTGAAAATCAACCGCGTTTCGCTCATTGTGACTCTGATTCTGCTGTGTGGCGTCTGCCTGCGTCTTGTGCTGTATGACATTCACGGCCTGGAAGGAGATGACGGGGTCGCCCTCGTCCTCACGCGCTACGATGTACCAACGCTGGTTGAGGGGTTAAGGCGGCAGGAACTGGATGTACATCCGCCGCTGTATTTTCTGCTGCTCAAAGCCTGGATTGCGCTGGCAGGCGAGTCGCTTCTGGCCCTGCGCTTTTTCAATATTGCCGCTGAAGCGCTGACAGGGGCCTGTTTGTGGGCGTTGATGCACCAATATCGATCCCGACAAGTGGCGCTGCTGGCCCTGATGCTGTGGCTGATTGCGCCACTGCTGCTTTACGGCCTGTATGCCATCCGCATGTATACCCTGATGGCGCTGTGGGTCACGATGGGGACATACGTTCTAGCACGATTCGTCACGCGGCCTCGCGTCTGGGCGGGGCTGGCGCTGGGCGTGGTATGCGCGGCGGCGCTGATGACACATCTCTATGGCGCGTTTTTGTGGGCGGCAGCCGTGGTCATTGTCGGAATATCGACCCTGCGCGGACGTGTCGCAGGCAAGGCGGCGCTGGCGGCATTGACGAGTCTGGGGCTGGCCGCGCTGATCTTTCTGCCGTTTGGCGTGCCGATGCTGCAACGCTTTCTGAGTGGGCGCTCTCTGGGGGCGCAGGCGGGCGGGCGTATCATCGCGTGGGAGATGCCCGGCCAGCTCGTGGCCGCTATGCTCACGCATCGGGCGTTCATGCCCTCTCTGGCTGCTGGCCTGCTGCTGATCGGGGCGTTGCTCGGCGGCCTTGTGTGGATGCTGTCTCTACGAGTGAATAAAGCCCACCATGTACGGCGTTCTGCGAACGATATTTTCTGGATCATTGTGACGGTGTGCAGTGCGGGCATGGTGGGCATTCTGGCACTGGCGATTGGGTCAGCGGTGTATCGCCCACGCTATGCTGTGCCATTTGTGCCGCTGCTGCTGGGATTTATCGCTATGCTCCTGTCCGCAATCCTCAAAAAATCATGGTGGCGGCGGGGCATGGGTGGGACGATTTTGCTGGCCCTGGTACTCATATCCTTTAAGGGAGTGGTGCAAAATCTAGGGCGCAACATCTACGATGATTGGCGCGGTGCAGCCCAATTCATTGCGACCTATCAACAGGCAGGCGATGTCATCCTCATCATTCCGCGTTGGGGGACAAAAGCCTTTGACTATCACAACAGCACTGATCTCCCTGTTCACGGCCTGTTTGAGACAGTGACGCCGGACAGCGATCTTGAGGCAATGAAGCCGCTCATTGCGGGGGCCGAGCGCGTGTGGTTGGTGCGCTATCAGGTCGATGGCACAGACCCCGCCAGCCGCGCCGAAGCCTGGATGCAGTCGAAAGGGACGCTCACTACTGAGGTCTTCCCGACAGCCATGCAGGTCAAATTGTATGATTTGCATCCAACTGTGGCGGGCCTCCCGGCACAGGCTGTGCCACTGGAAGTGCAGTTTGGCGATGTGGTGCGGCTGCGCGGCTATAGCCTGCCTGTGACGAGCGGGTCAGCGCTGGAGACGCGCCTGCATCCGCCCTCGAACTGGGGGCAGGTGACGCTCTATCTTGAGGCGCTGCAACCGCTGCACGATGTGACGCTGCGGGTGCGGCTGGTCGATGCCCAGGGTGGCGTGTGGGCGGCAGCGCTGGAACGCGGCGCGGATTTGCTGCATCGGATACCACTGGCGACGTGGCAAACCAATCAGATGTATGAAGTGCCGTTTGATTTGAATCTTAATCCTGAGACACGGCCCGGCCTGTATCGCGTCGAGGTGATGCTGCTGGATGCCAGCGGTGCGCCGCTGCCTGCGTCCGGGGCCAATGCCGGGCAGAATTGGGCGTTCGCAGGCGAGTATCAGGTCAGATAGGGCTTTCTTTCGATCAGTTCGGGCCATCAAAACCCACCTTCACGCAACGCTTACACTTGGTCTACAAAGCGTTTATTCCCTATTCGTATGCTAAATCATCTCTCACACCCACACAAAAGATGATCTCCTGCGCGATTTGATCCTGGGGCGCCCCAATGCCGATGCAGAGATTTTTGGCTTTGGGCGTTAGGCGAGAGACCTATTGCTGAGGCCGATCACGAGGCGACAGGGTGACATACTCCCCTGCCTAAAGGCAGGGGCTTCTGCCGTGAACGCCGGATGCCATGCTTGACGCAAGGTCTTTCTCCGACTGAGACAGTATGAGCCAATGCCCTGGCTCAAAATCATT